>NZ_JBFUEO010000035.1:0-32992 GCF_056403935.1 Pedococcus sp. P2_E4
GCCCTCGGCACGGCCGGACACGCCGCCGGCCAGGCGGCGGGGGCGGCCGCCCACAAGGTGGGGTCCTTCGCCCGCGCCCAGGCCGACAAGGCTGCCGAGCGCCGGGCCCTGCGCAAGGCCGCCGAGGAGCGGGCCGAGCAGCGACGGATCAGCCTCGGGCAGGCGCTCGTCGAGGGCGACGAGCCCATCGAGCCGCCGCTGCCGATGCTCCCCCAGGAGACCGCCGACCCGCCGGGCCGCGACCAGTCCAAGCTCGTGCTCATCGTCATGGCCGCCTTCCTCGTCCTCGCGCTCGTCATCGGCTTCGCCGGAGCCTCCCGGATCGGTTCGCGCAGCAACCTCGACCTCGGCGGCCCGCCGCGCGGCGGCAACACGGTGACCGTCACGGCGTCGCCGACCACGGTCGGCCCGACCGGCAAGACGACCGAGCCCACCGGAGCCGGAGGCGGTGACGGCTTCCCGGTCCTGTCGGCCACCGGCTTCGACCCCGAGGGCGACAACGCCGAGCGCAACGGCGAGGCGGCGCGCACGTTCGACGGCAACGCCAAGACGTTCTGGAGCTCCGAGGGCTACGCCAGCGCCAACCTCGGGGGCCTCAAGAAGGGCGTCGGCGTGGCTCTCGACCTCGGCCAGGTCCGCAAGGTGGGCGCCGTCGAGCTGGTGCTGCCCGACGCGTCCGACGTCACGGTCTATGCCGGGGCCAAGCGCAGCCTGACGGGCGCCACCGAGATCGGCACGTCCACCTCCAAGGAGGGCACCGTGACCCTCACCCGGGTCGACGGGCCGGCCGACGCCCAGTACGTCATCGTCTGGTTCACCAAGGTCTCGAAGGTCAGCGACGGGCGGTTCCGCGCCACGCTGGCCGAGGTCACGGTCCGCTAGCCCCGGCTGGCGGCACGCCCATGGCCTCGACCCCGCTGCAGGAGCGCGACGACCGCGACCTCCTGCGCGCCCACGTCGAGGGCGACCCGGACGCGTTCGGCGAGCTGTTCCGCCGTCACCGCGACCGGATGTGGGCCGTGGCCCTGCGCACCACGGGCAACCGCGAGCTGGCGTCGGACTGCGTCCAGGACGCGTTCATCTCGGCGTTCCGCAGGGCGTCGTCCTACCGGGGAGACGCTGCCGTCACCACGTGGCTGCACCGGATCGTCGTCAACGCCTGTCTCGACCGCCTGCGCCGGGACAAGCCCACCAGCATCCTGCCGGAGTACGAGCTCGCCGACCGACGTGACGCCCACGCCTCCGTCGACGTCCGGCTCGACGTGCGCCAGGCCCTCGACCGGCTGCCCGAGGGGCAGCGGCTCGCGCTGATCCTGGTCGACATGCACGGGCTGTCCGTGTCCGAGGCAGCCCAGGTGCTCGAGGTGGCAGAGGGCACCGTGAAGTCACGCTGCAGCCGCGGTCGTGAGGCCATGGCGCAGATGCTGCGGGAACCATCGGGGCAGCCATGACGTCGTACCCGTGTCGCCCCTTGTGCCCTCGCCGTGGTTGCCCAGGCACGAGCGGCCCGTCCAGACCACCAGCAATCCGGAGGTATCCGTGGTGAGCACCCCACCCGTGCCACCGGGTCGACCCGACCCCGACGACCTCGAACCCGACCCCACCGGCATCCGGGCTCTCCTGTCGGGCCTCCCCGATCCCGGGCCCATGCCCGCCGCTCTGGTCGACCGGATCAACGCCACGATCGCCGCCGAGCAGTCGTCCCGCTCCCAGGGCGCAGTCGTCGTGCCCCTCGCGCCGCGTCGGCGTGCGTGGCTGCGGGCCGGGATGGCCGCCGCGGCGGTCGCTGCCGTCGCCGTCGCCGTCCCCGCGCTGATGTCCACCTGGGRCCCGGGCGGCGGCGACACGGCCTCGTCGTTCTCCTCTCGTGAAGCCGTCTCCGACTCGGCGGCCGGTGGTGCGAGCGTGCCACCGCCCATTGGATCGTTCACATCCGCGCCCGGCACCGCTCAGGACCGCGCGTCCAAGCCACTCGGCGACGTGCGCGTGCAGGCCAGCGGCACCGCCTACACCGCCGCGCGACTCGTCACGCAGGCTCGGCCACTCACGGATACGAGCGGCAAGTCCACCGCTCCCGCGGCCTCGCTGGCCGCGGCAGGGGTCAGTGAGGCGCAGCTGCGCGAGTGCCTCACCGCGCTCGGGGTCGAGACCTGGGCGCCCGTGGCCGGCGACCTCGCGACGTTCGAGGGCGAGCCGGCGATCGTGGCCGTGGTGAGCACGGACACCGGCCAGCGCGTGTATGCCGTGTCCACGCACTGTCGCGCGGCCCACCCCCTCGTGTTGTCCGGCCCCGTCGCGCTCCCGTGACCCCGTGACGTCCCCGTCGCGACGGGGTGTTGGGTGCGCCGACCGGAACAATCAGGCCCTACCATCGGTTGCAGACATCGGCACCGTATGTAGCGGTGTCGAACCGCTTCGACCACAAGGGGCTGTAGCCGCGTGAGCACCACCGCATCCGAGACGATCCGCGACCTGATCATCATCGGCTCCGGTCCTGCCGGGTACACCGCGGCCGTCTACGCCGCCCGGGCCAACCTCAAGCCACTGCTGTTCGAGGGCGCCGTCACCGCCGGTGGCGCGCTCATGAACACGACCGAGGTCGAGAACTTCCCCGGGTTCAAGGACGGCATCATGGGCCCCGAGCTCATGGAGCAGATGCGCGCCCAGGCCGACCGGTTCGGCGCCGAGATCATCACCAACGACGTCGAGTCCGTCTCGCTCGAGGGCGACGTCAAGACCGTGACCGACGCCGAGGGCAACACCTACCGGGCCCACGCGGTCATCCTGGCCATGGGGTCGGCCTACCGCGAGCTCGGCCTGCCCGACGAGAAGCGGCTCTCCGGCCATGGCGTCTCGTGGTGTGCGACCTGCGACGGGTTCTTCTTCCGCGACCAGGACATCGCGGTCGTCGGTGGCGGTGACTCCGCCGTCGAGGAGGCCACCTTCCTGACCAAATTCGCCCGGTCGGTGACGATCGTGCACCGTCGTGACGAGCTGCGCGCCTCAAAGATCATGGCCGAGCGCGCCCTCACCAACGACAAGATCCAGTTCGCCTGGAACTCCGAGGTCGCCGAGATCCACGGTGACGCCAAGCTCACGGGCGTGACCCTGCGCGACACGGCCACCGGCGAGACGCGCGAGCTGCCCGTCACGGGGCTGTTCGTCGCCATCGGCCACGACCCGCGCAGTGAGCTCGTCAAGGACGTCGTCGAGCTCGACGACGAGGGCTACGTCCTCGTGCAGGGTCGCTCGACCCTCACCAACGTGCCCGGCGTCTTTGCTTCCGGCGACCTCGTCGACCACACCTACCGGCAGGCGATCACCGCCGCCGGTTCGGGCTGTGCCGCCGCCCTCGACGCCGAGCGGTTCCTGGCCGACCGGCACCACGCCGGGGCGCCGGACGCCGGGGCCGCCCTCACCGCGGGACGATCCGACGAGCCCGCCCTGACGCACTGAGCCTGCGAGGCCACACCCCACCGCTGTCCCCGGGCACTGCGATCCTGAAAGCCCCGGCGCACCACACCGCACCCGCTCCACCCCGCACCATCGACCCGACCACAGCACCACCGAAAGGAGCCCCCTAGTGGGAGCCATCAAGGACACCACGGACGCCACCTTCGAGGCGGACGTCCTCCAGAACGACAAGCCCGTCCTGGTGGACTTCTGGGCACCCTGGTGCGGCCCGTGCCGTGCCGTCGCCCCGATCCTCGAGGAGCTCGCCGTCGCGCACGCCGACAAGATCGACGTCGTCAAGCTCAACACCGACGAGAACGTCCAGGTGAGCAGCCGCTACGGCATCACCGGCATCCCGACGCTCAACGTCTACGTCAAGGGCGAGGTCGTCAAGACCCTCGTCGGCGCGATGCCCAAGCCCAAGCTCGTCCGCGAGCTGGCCGACTACCTCGGCTGAGCCCGGGCCAGCCCGCCTGGCGCCGACCTCGTGTGCCGGCCGCGTCCGATCCCGGGCCGGCCGGCACACGGCGTCCCGGGGTCCGGTTGGTCCCGGGGCCCGTGCTGACCTAGGCTCGAACCTCCACCGCGTCCTCCCCGGATGGCCGGGCAGGCCGCTGACCTGCACAGACGTAGATTGCTCGCCCGCTGACACCACGCCCACGAGGAGGCCCGTTGTCTGACAGCAAGTTCGGGCTGCTCGGGTTGGGCAGCCGAGGACCGGCCGTGGCCGACGTGCGTGCCCGTCTGCTGGCGCTGCCGGCATCGCAGCTGCCGGAGCGTGATCGCGCCGGTCTGGTCGACAGCTCCCCCGAGGTCTTCGACGAGGCGCTCGAGCGGGCCGTCCGGGCCTTCCAGCAGCACAAGGGCCTCATCGTCGACGGAGTGGTCGGTGTCGAGACGTTCACGGCCATCGACGGGTCGCGCTGGGGGCTGGGTGACCGGATCCTGCTGCACACCCCTGGCCACCTGCAGCGCGGCGAGGACGTCGTGGCCCTCCAGGAGCGGCTCAACACCCTCGGGTTCGCCGCCGGCCGGGTCGACGGCCGTTTCGGGCCCGAGACCGAGCGTGCGGTGCGGGCCTTCCAGAGGGCGTACGGCCTGCCCGGGGACGGGTCGGTGGGGCCCGAGACGCTGCGCGCCTTCGAGGACCTGCGCAGGTCCGTCTCCGGTGGCTCCGCCAACGTGCTGCGCGAGCGTGAGCTGGTGCGCCGCTCCGGCCACAGCCTCAGCGGCCGCACGGTGGTCCTCGATCCTGGCCACGGCGGCGACCACCCGGGCGCGGTCGCGCACGGGCTCGTCGAGGCCGACGTCGCGATGGACCTGGCACGACGCATCGAGGGACGCCTCACGGCCATCGGCGTCTCGGTCGTCTACACCCGCACCGAGCACACCTGCCCCACCGAGGACGAGCGCGCCGCCACCGCCAACGCGGCGGGCGCCGACCTGGTGCTCTCCCTGCACTGCGACTCCCACGACGCGGCCGACGCGAGCGGGGTCGCGACGTTCTTCTTCGGGCGCGACCGCACGACGTCGTGGTCGGCCGTCGGCGAGCACCTGGCCGACCTGCTGCTACGCGAGGTCGTCGCCCGCACCGGGCTGGCCAACTGCCGGGCGCACGGCAGGTCGTGGACCCTGCTCCAGCAGACCCGGATGCCCGCCGTACGCGTCGAAGCGGGCTACCTGTCACACCCTGACGACGCCGCCTCGCTGGCCGACCCCGCCTTCCGCGACACCCTGGCCGAGGCCGTCGTCGTCAGCCTGCAGCGCCTCTACCTGGGCGACGACGACACCGCCACGACGGGTGTCCTCCAGCTCGGCGACCTGCGCGCCTACCTCGCTGCCCACGGCTGACCCACCCACCGGCACGAGTGGGGGCGTGGATTGCGAATTCCCTTGTGCCCCAAGGAAATCCACCCTCCCCTGCTCCCCCGGTTTCCCCTAACCTCTGCTAGCAGGGGTTAGCGAAATGCGGACAGCGTGCACCGTGTCCGCCTTCCACCAAGGTCTGCTAGCAGGGGTTGGTGGACGCGCAGGGGCAGCGGCCAGGGGCCGATGGGTATGCCGTGCGAGCGCCGGTCAGCCGCGTGGGTCGATGCCCAGCATGTCGACGATCCGGTTGAGGTCCTCGACCGACGCGAACTCGACGGTCAGCTTGCCCTTGCGCTGGCCGAGCGCGATGTTGACCCGCGTGTCGAACCGGTCGGAGAGCCGCGCCGCGAGGTCGTCGAGCTGGGGGTGCCGGCTCCCGGCCCGCGGACGACGGGTCTTGACCTTCTCGTCGCCCAGGCCGACTGCCACGATCTCCTCGACGTTGCGGACGCTGAGCCCCTCCGCCACGATCCGCTGGGCGAGGCGCTCCATCGACGCACCGTCGTCGAGCGACAGGAGTGCCCGGGCGTGGCCCGCGGACAGGACCCCGGCCGCGACTCGGCGCGCCACCAGCGGGGGGAGCTTGAGCAGGCGCAGGGTATTGGAGATCTGGGGACGTGAGCGACCGATCCGCCCGGCGAGCTCGTCGTGCGTGCAGCCGAAGTCCTCGAGCAGCTGCTGGTAGGCCGCAGCCTCCTCGAGCGCGTTGAGCTGACTGCGGTGGAGGTTCTCCAAGAGCGCGTCCCGGAGCAGGTCGTCGTCGTCGGTCTCCTTGACGATGGCGGGCACGGTGTCCTTGCCCGCGGCCTGCGAGGCGCGCCAGCGACGCTCGCCCATGATCAGCTCGTAGAGCACGCCCTCGGCGACCTCACCGTCCTGACCTGCGGAAACAGGCCGAACGACAATCGGCTGGAGCACCCCGATCTCGCGGATCGAGTGGACCAGCTCGGCCATGTCGTCCTCGTCGAACACCGTACGCGGCTGCCGCGGGTTGGGCCGGATCGAGGAGATCGGCAGGTCTCCGTACGATGCGCCGGGCACCGGGGCGAGGCCCTGGCCGTCACGGGCCCCCTCCGAGGCAGCCTCGGCGACCGAGGTCGCGGTGGGCCGCTCGCCCGTGGTGCTCGACCCGTTCTGGTCGCCGGGGCCGCCCGCAGCATGACCGGCCGCACCGTGGCCGGCGGCGCCGTTCTGGCCAGCGTGGGCGTCGCTCCCGGCGTGCCCCTGCTCGGACCCGGCGTCCTGGGGCTGCTCGTTGAAGAACACGTCGACAGGGCGGCTGGTGGCGGGGCTGGTTGGCGCGTTGGGGATCAGGGCACCCAGTCCGCGGCCGAGGGCACGTCGCTTCTCACTCATGGGGGCTTCCTTCTCAGTTCTGCGCGCTGGTCGCGGCCGGGGTCGGCTGGTGGTTGAGCTGGCTGGGATCGGAGGGCACCCCGTGGTCGTTCTGCGTGCCGGCGGACGCCTTCGAATGCCCGTCCTGGCGAGCCCCGGCTGCGGCACCCCGGTCGGCGAGCTCGGACGCCGCTCCCAGGTACGACAGGGCACCACTGGAGTTCGGGTCGTAGGTCATGACCGTCTGTCCATGGCTGGGCGCCTCGGAGATGCGCACCGAACGCGGCACCGTGTTGCGCAGCACCTGGTCCGGGAAGTGCGACCGCACCTCTTCGGCGACCTGCGCCGACAGCCGCGTGCGGCCGTCATACATGGTGAGCAGGATGGTCGACACGTGCAGCGTCGGGTTGAGGTGGCTACGGATCAGCTCGATGTTCTTCAGCAGCTGCGACAGGCCCTCGAGGGCGTAGTACTCGCACTGGATCGGGATGAACACCTCCTGGGCTGCCACGAACGCGTTCACGGTCAGCAGACCCAGGCTCGGCGGGCAGTCGATCAGCACGTAGTCCGGAGCCGGCTTGCCGTGCTCGGCGTCGGTCAGGTACGTCGTGATGGCCTTCTGGAGGCGGGTCTCCCGAGCGACCAACGAGACGAGCTCGATCTCGGCGCCGGCCAGGTCGATGGTTGCCGGGGCGCACCACAGCCCACTGATGTCGGGGCATTCCTGCACGACGTCGGCCATCGCGACTCCGTCCACGAGCACGTCGTAGATGCTGGGCACCTCGGCGTGGTGGTCGATCCCGAGCGCGGTGCTGGCGTTGCCTTGCGGGTCGATGTCGATGACCAGCACCGTGAGCCCCGCCTGGGCCAGGGCCGCGGCGACGTTGACGGTGGTCGTCGTCTTGCCGACGCCGCCCTTCTGGTTCGCGACAGTGAGGACCCGCGTCGCCGGCGGCTTGGGGAAGACCCGGCCGGTCAGGGCGATCCGCTTCCGCGCGTCCTCCGCGACAGCGCGGGCGAGCGGGGTGCTGTGGTCGCTGTCTGGCAGTGCAGCCGCCACCTCGGCTCGGTCGTCCGTTTCACGTGAAACGACGGCCGCAAGTGCCTGCGCAGCCGCTGCGGAGTCACCTTGGCGCACCGGCTCCGCAGCGGGTGTCACCACAGGCTCCGCGGCCGACGCCACGGCCGACGAGAGGGCTGGCCGTGCAACCGGCTCGACAGCCGGCTCCGTGGGGCCGGCGACACTCGCCTGGGGCTCTGTTTCACGTGAAACAGCGGTCTCTTCCACAGGCTCCTCCGAGCTGTCGGGGGCGGTTTCACGTGAAACAGCGTCCTCACGCACGACGCCGTCGGCAGACGGCCATCCCAGCGCGGCGGTGGGCTGACCCGGGCGGTGCGGCCAGCCCAGTCCTCGGTCCAGTCGCAGCAGCGTTGCGGTCACGCGGTCACCTCTCCAGCCATGGGGATCATCCAACCCTACGGGGCGGTACCCACACAAAGCGGAGTGCCACTCCTACCGACGCCGCTTTCCTTGGCGTGCTGGACTCTCCGGTCGAGCGCGCACGGAGAGGTCCAACGTGACCGTGGGGACCGCGAGCCACCTCTCGCCGTAGCTGCACACCTGGGCCTGCGCCATACCCAGCTTCCGGAGCACCTTCTCCTCGGCGGCGAGCTCCTCGCCGGCCTGGCTGCCCTTGAGGGCGACCAGGCGACCGTCGTCCTGCAGCAAGGGGAACGTCCACCGGGCCAGCTTGTCGATCCTGGCCACCGCGCGTGCCGTGGCGAACGGCACCCGCAAGGTGCCGTGGAACTCCTCCGCCCGGCCGCGGTGGACCGTGACGTTGTCCAGGCCGAGTTCGGACGCCGTGCTGACCAGCCAGTTCGTGCGACGCAACATCGGCTCGACGAGATGCAGGTGCAGGTCCGGGCGCGCGATCGCCAGGGCCAGGCCGGGCAGACCGGCTCCTGACCCGACGTCGACCACTTCGACGTCGCGCGGGAACGCCTCCGCCACGACGGCGCAGTTGAGGATGTGGCGTTCCCAGAGGATCGGTACCTCGCGCGGCCCGATGAGGCCGTGGGAGACCCCGGTGTCGGCGAGGACCCTGGCGAACAGCTCGGCCGCTGGGAGAGCGTCACCGAAGAACTCCACGGCGCCGGCGGGTGGAGTGGGCGCCTTCACCGCCGCGGTATGGCGGTGAGTCTGGTCGGCCTCGGATGCACCGACGGGCGCGGATCCGGTCTTGCCGGTGCCGCGCCCGTCGGCGTCGTCTGGTGGTCGCGTCATGCGTCCTGTTTCACGTGAAACAGCGACGTGGTCACGCGCTGGAACCGGCAGGGAGCACGACAACGAACCGCTTGGGCTCGACGCCGTCGGACTCGGAGACCAGGCCTGCGGCGAGCACCTCGTCGTGCACCACCTTGCGCTCGAAGGCCGTCATCGGCTCCAGCGATGCCTTCTCGCCGGTCGCCTTGACGCCCTCGATCGCACGGCGGGCGATCTCGACGAGCGCCGCGCGACGCTCGGCGCGGTGGCCCGCGACGTCGAGCATGAGGCGGCTGCGCTCACCCGTCGCCGACTGCACCGCGAGGCGCGTCAGCTCCTGGAGGGCGTCGAGGACCTTGCCGTCGGTGCCGACGAGGCGGCGAGGGACGCGGCCCTCGTCAGAGTCGACGATCGAGACCGCAGCGCGGTCGCCCTCGACGTCCACGTCGATGTCGCCGTCGAGGTCGGCGATGTCGAGCAGCGTCTCGAGGAAGTCTGCCGCCACCTCGCCTTCCCGCTCGAGGTCGGCGACCTTGGCGCGGCGAGGGGCGCGCGGGGTGGCGTCGCCCGCCTCTGCGTCCGTCCCGTCACGATCCGACGCGGCCTCGTCCGACGCGGCGTCGTCCGACGCGGCCTCGTCCGACACGGCCCCGTCCGAGGCCGTCTCTGCCTCCGGCTCTGCGTTCACGTCCGCAGCCTGCGGCGTCTCGGTGTCCAGGGTGGTCGGCTCGTCGGTCGCGGCGTCGACCACGGTGTCGTGCTGCTCAGTCATGGCGGTCACTCTCAGTTGTCGGTCTGGGGCTTGTTCTCGGCGACAGGGCTCGTCACGCCGCTGGACTTGCTCTGCGGCCCCTTGGGCTGCGGTCCCTTCGGCTGCGGTGCCTTGGCCTTCTTCTTCTTGTTCCGGGTGGGCTGCTGGCGCTGGCCGCCGGCGGGCTTGGGTGCCTCGTCGGCAGCGTCCTCGGGGCGGTCGAGACCCTTGACGGTGAACTCCTCCACCGGCTTGCCACGCTTCATCCGGCGCTCCTGCATGGCCTTCTCGGCCGGGGAGCCGGGGGCCGGCATGCGGCGGATCACGTAGAACTGCTGGCACATGGACCAGACGTTGGTCGTGAGCCAGTAGATGAGGACACCGATCGGGAAGTTCACGCCCGAGATCGCGAAGAACAGCGGCATCAGGTAGAGCAGCACCTTCTGCTGCTTGGCGAACGGGTTGTCCAGCGCCGAGGCCGGCATGTTCTTCATCATCAGCTGGCGCTGCGTGGTGAACGTGCTCACCGACATCAGGATGATGAGAACGATCGTGACCACCTGGGTGGTGACGCTGTCCGCGTGCGTGAAGTTGTCGGAGAGCTGCGCACCGAACAGGGTGGACTGCTCGGCCTGGGACGCGAGCGTCTTGCTGATCGGGCCGATCGGGTCGATCTTGCCGTCGGCGATCTTCGAGAGCCCGTTGAGCACGCGGAACAGGCCGAAGAAGAACGGCGACTGGAGCAGGATCGGCAGGCAGGACTGGAACGGGTTGGTGCCGGTCCGCTTGTACAGGTCCATCGTCTCGGCCGTCATGGCCTGGCGGGAGTCCGGGTCGTTCTTGCCCTTGTACTTGGCCTGGATCTTCTGCATCTCGGGCTGGATGAGCTGCAGGCGCCGCGACGCGTGGATCTGGCGCACGAACAGCGGGATCATCGCGGCACGCATCACGACCACCAGGCCGACGATGGACATGACCCACGCGAACCCCGACGCGGCCGGGATGCCGATGAAGGTCAGCACGCTGTGCCAGCCGTACAGGATCCAGGCGACGATCCACTCGAACGGGTAGATCAGCGAAGTGAAGAAGTCCATCTCGTCCTCAATCTGGTGGTGGCCCGCCCTGGGGGCGGTTCACCGGTGGTTCCGGCTGCGCAGCGGGTATGCCGCGTGGCCGGCAGGTCTGGGTGCGTCCGCCCTCAGGCGGCCGCGGGTGGGGCGTCCGGCTCGGGCAGCGGGTCCCGGTACGTGCGACCGGTGCCCGGCACGTGGTCGACGCCCCCGGCCGACCACGGGTGGCACCTGAGCAACCGCCGAACGGCCAGCCAGGTTCCCTTGCCGGGCCCGTGGGTACGGATCGCGACGAGTGCGTAGGCGGAGCAGCTGGGGTAGTAGCGACAGGTCGCCGGGGTCATCGGCGAGATGAACCGCTGGTACAGCACGATGAGCCCCACCAGCGGAGCGGCCGCCGCGCGCCGCACGAGCGACCCTGCGGTCGAGGCCCCGGTCGAGGAGCCCCCGGACGACGTGCTCATGCCGGCACCCCGTGGCCGCGAGTCTCGAGCTTGGCGAGGGCCTTGCCCAGCAGAAGGTCCAGCTCGGCGCCGAGTTCGCGCGAATTTGCTTGTGCCGCAACGGAATTCGCCCGAATCACCACATCGGTGCCGGTGGGGATCCGAGCGATCCTGGCTGCCATCAGGGCCCGCAGCCGCCGCTTGGTGCGGTTGCGGACCACCGCACCGCCGACGGCTTTGGAGACAACAAAACCGACCCGCGGCGGGAGACCCGCACGCGTGTCGGTCGAGTTGGCGTGGACCACGATCAGCCGGGAGCCGAAGCGCACCCCTGCAGCACCCCCGTTGCCCCGCAGTGC
The DNA here is from genome assembly GCF_056403935.1 of Pedococcus sp. P2_E4. Taxonomy (NCBI): domain Bacteria; kingdom Bacillati; phylum Actinomycetota; class Actinomycetes; order Micrococcales; family Intrasporangiaceae; genus Pedococcus; species Pedococcus sp. P2_E4. The sequence goes on from NZ_JBFUEO010000035.1 coordinate 11,547, forward strand.
CGCCGAGAAGTCCGCGCTCTCGCGCAGGCGGTGCCCCGCGGGCAGCACGGGAGAAGCCTCAGGCGGACAGCTCGGAGCGGCCCTTGCGACGGCGCGCCGACAGGATGGCGCGACCCGCACGGGTGCGCATGCGCAGGCGGAAGCCGTGGGTCTTGGCCCGGCGGCGGTTGTTCGGCTGGAAAGTACGCTTGCTCACGAGGATCTCCGTAACTGGTCAGGCCCGGGATGGGCCTGGCTGAAGTGCTGGTTGCTGCAGAGGGCCCTGCAGTGCTCCTGGCGCATCGGCCGCAATCGGAAGCCCACGCGGTGCAGCGCCAAAGCACAGAACACCGGGATCGCGGGCATGCGAAAACGGCCGACAGGCCTCGTCTACGGTACGCGAGCGCGAGTCACAGGGTCAAACCAGCGGCCACCACACCGCATACGGGGGCGTATTAGCAGGCGAGTGGAGCCGTTCCGGGGGCGACACGCCGCCTGAATCGGGATAATTTGGTTCCTGCGCGGGGTGATTTTTCGGGTTTCGCTTGCTGGGCCTGCGCCCGGTTGTTAACGTCCTCCCTCGTCCCTCGTCACCCACAGGTTGTGGATAAGCGTGTGGACAAGGCACCATGAGCCTGCAGCCGGGACATCGAACGACACATCGTCGAAAGGCAAGTGGGACCAGTGAGTGAGCCAGATCTGAACTTCGCTCAGATCTGGCAGAACACCATCACCACCCTCGACGCCGACGGCCTGCCCGCTCGCGAGCGCGCCTTCCTCACCCTGGCCAGGCTTTCCGGCCTGCTGGACGGGACGGCCCTGGTCAAGGTCCCCAACGACTACACCAAGGACGTCGTCGAGACCCGCGTGCGTGACGAGGTCACCGCGGCGCTGTCCGACCAGCTCGGCACCGCCGTCCAGCTCGCGGTCACGGTCGACTCCTCCTTGGACGAGAGCCACCTGACCGAGGACACGGTCGGCCTCGACGAGCACTCGGGCCCGTCGATGAGCCTGTCGATGAGTCCGTCGATGACACCCTCGCTCGACGCCCCGGTCATGCGGCCCGTCGAGCTGCCGCCCGTGGCCGAGCCGCAGCGCCGGCCGCGCGACGAGGTCCCGAGCATCACGGACGAGTCGGCCACGCGGCTGAACCCCAAGTACACGTTCGACACCTTCGTCATCGGCGCCAGCAACCGGTTCGCACACGCGGCCGCGGTCGCGGTCGCCGAGGCGCCGGCCAAGGCGTACAACCCCCTGTTCGTCTACGGCGAGTCCGGGCTGGGCAAGACCCACCTGCTGCACGCGATCGGGCACTACGCGCGCAACCTCTACCCGCACGTCAAGGTGCGCTACGTGAACTCCGAGGAGTTCACCAACGACTTCATCAACAGCATCCGCGACGACAAGGCGTCGAACTTCCAGCGCCGCTACCGCGACGTCGACGTGCTGCTGATCGACGACATCCAGTTCCTCCAGGGCAAGGTGCAGACGCAGGAGGAGTTCTTCCACACGTTCAACACCCTGCACAACGCCAACAAGCAGGTCGTCATCACCAGCGACCTGCCGCCCAAGCTGCTGAGCGGCTTCGAGGAGCGGATGCGCAGCCGGTTCGAGTGGGGCCTGCTCACCGACGTCCAGCCGCCCGACCTCGAGACCCGCATCGCGATCCTGCGCAAGAAGGCCATCCAGGAGCGGATGAGCGCGCCCGACGAGGTGCTCGAGTTCATCGCCAGCCGGATCTCGACCAACATCCGCGAGCTCGAGGGCGCCCTCATCCGCGTCACCGCGTTCGCCAGCCTCAACCGGCAGAGCGTCGACATGGGCCTGGCCGAGATCGTGCTCAAGGACCTCATCCCCAACGAGCAGGGCAGCCAGATCACCAGCGCGACGATCATGGCCCAGACCGCTGCGTACTTCGGGCTGACCATCGAGGACCTCTGCGGAGGGTCGCGCTCCAGGGTGCTCGTGACCGCGCGACAGATCGCGATGTACCTGTGCCGCGAGCTCACCGACCTCTCGCTGCCCAAGATCGGACAGCAGTTCGGCGGCCGCGACCACACGACGGTCATGCACGCCGACAAGAAGATCCGCCAGCTGATGGCCGAGCGCCGCGCGATCTACAACCAGGTCACCGAGCTGACCAACCGGATCAAGCAGCAGTCGCGCTGAGCCGCTGACGCCCGCGTCCCCAGCTTTCCACCGCGTCGTCCCCAGTTCTCCACAGGGTTGTGCACACCTGTGCCTGCCTGTTCACCCGTTCGTCATCTGGGGCGTCCCCCGCACGAGGGGCGTGCTCAGGCGGGCGAGTCCCGCACAAAAGCCGACAATTGGGCATGGTCCACACCTGTGGACAACTCTGTGGGTATGTGTCGGCCCGCTACTGCCATCGGCCGTTCGGAGGAATCTTCCCTCTGCGCCTGTGGATAACCCGTGGACAACCGGTGGAGCGCGGTCCTCACCGCTGGGGACGGGCCCGCCGCGGGTGTGGACGTCCTGTGGGCGACGAAACCCCGTCCACAGCCGGCACCAGCTTGTCCGCCGGCCGGTCCACCCGGCATACACACCCCTATCGGTGCGCTGACCTGCGCCGATGCGACTTCTCCACAGTGTCCACACCCCCTAAGACCATGACTACATCCATCTACCAAGGGGTCCCGCCCCGAGTACCAATCCAGCCCCGACCCGCCCGGACGACACCTGAGAACCACAGGTCATCGGATTCGGGGATCCGGGTTGGCCGACCGCACCACGAGCACTAGGGTCAGTGCCCAATCACATTCTTGAAGTTCGACGCGGCCAGGCCGCACGCGAAGGGCAGGTAGCGACGGTGAAGTTCCGGGTCGAACGTGAGGTCCTCGCCGACGCCGTGACCTGGGTGGCCCGCGGGCTGCCCGCCCGTCCACCGGTGCCCGTCCTGGCGGGAGTGCTCATCGAGGCCAACGACGAGGGTTCGCTGACGCTCTCCGCCTTCGACTACGAGGTCTCCGCCAAGATCACCGTCCCGGCCGACGTCTCCGAGTCCGGCACGGTCCTCGTCCTGGGCCGGCTGCTGGCCGACATCTCGCGCAACCTGCCGGGCAAGCCGGTCGACGTGGCCACCGACGGCAACAAGGTCTCGGTGACCTGCGGCTCGTCGCGCTTCAGCCTCATGCAGATGCCCGCCGACGACTACCCCACGCTGCCCACCGCGCCCGCTGCGAGCGGCACCATCGCCGGTGACGTCTTCACCCAGGCGGTCGCCCAGGTCTCGATCGCCGCCGACCGCGGCGACACCCTGCCGATCCTCACGGGAGTCCGGGTCGAGATCGACGGTGAGAAGGTCACCCTCCTCGCGACCGACCGCTACCGCCTCGCGATGCGTGAGCTCACCTGGAACCCCGGCGCCACCGATGCAAGCCACGTCGCGCTGGTCCCGGCCCGCACGTTGTCCGAGACGGCCAAGGCGCTCGGCGCCTCCGGGTCGATCGAGGTCGCGCTCGGCTCGTCGGCCGGGGGTGACGGGCTCGTCGGCTTCGAGGCCGGTCAGCGTCGCACCACCACGCGACTGCTCGACGGCGAGTACCCCAAGGTCACCTCGATCTTCCCCACCAGCGTCGACACCGAGGCCGTCATCAAGACCTCCGAGCTGGTCGAGGCGGTCAAGCGCGTGGCCCTCGTCGCCGAGCGCAACACCCCCGTCCGCCTGAAGTTCACCGATGGTCAGGTGGCGATCGAGGCCGGCACCGGCGACGACGCCCAGGCGTCCGAGGCGGTCGAGTCCACCTTGAGTGGTCCCGAGATCGAGATCGCGTTCAACCCCCAGTTCCTCCTCGACGGCCTGGGGGCCGTGGGCACCGACTACTCGCGGCTGTCGTTCACCCAGCCCTCGCGCCCGGCCGTGCTCTCCGGGCAGGATGACGCCGACGGCGACGCCGACACGTCATACCGCTACGTCCTCATGCCCGTTCGCTTCGCGAGCTGACCCCACCCGGGCGTAGCCTGAGCAACGCACACGGCGAGGTATGCCGTGTGTTCGGCTCCACCGCTGTCCGTCACCTCCCGCTCGGGGCACCACCGCAACGGAAAGGCACCTGTCATGCAGCTCGGTCTGATCGGTCTGGGGAAGATGGGCGGCAACATGCGCGAGCGGCTGCGCCGCGCTGGCCACGAGGTCGTCGGGTTCGACCGCAACCCCGCGGTGTCCGACGCGAAGACGCTGGCCGGCCTGGTCAAGGCGCTGGACGCCCCCCGCACCGTGTGGGTCATGGTGCCCGCCGGCGCCCCCACGCGTGACACGGTCGAGCAGCTGTCCAAGCTGCTCGACAAGGGCGACATGGTCATCGACGGCGGCAACAGCCGGTTCACCGACGACTTCGAGAACGAGAAGCTGCTCAAGGCCAAGGGAATCGGCTACCTCGACTGCGGCGTCAGCGGCGGCATCTGGGGTCTCGAGAACGGCTACGGCCTCATGGTCGGTGGCACCGCCGCCAACGTGAAGCGCGCCATGCCGATCTTCGACGCACTGCGCCCCGAGGGTCCGCGCGAGGAGGGGTTCGTCCACGCCGGCAAGGTGGGGGCCGGGCACTACACCAAGATGGTGCACAACGGCATCGAGTACGGCCTGATGGCGGCGTACGCCGAGGGCTACGAGCTGCTCGAGGCCAAGAAGGACATCGTCAACGACGTCCCGGGTGCCTTCAAGGCCTGGACCCGCGGCACGGTCGTCCGCTCCTGGTTGCTCGACCTGCTCGTCGACGCCCTCGACGACAACCCGCACCTCGACAATGTCTCGGGCTACACCGCCGACTCCGGCGAGGGCCGGTGGACGGTCGAGGAGGCCATCGCGATGTCGGTGCCGATGCCGGTCATCTCCGCGTCGCTGTTCGCGCGGTTCGCCTCGCGCCAGCAGGAGTCCCCGACGATGCAGGCCGTGGCAGCGCTGCGCGGTGGGTTCGGCGGTCACCAGGTGATGACCGTTCCCGAGGGCGAGAAGCTCCGGCGCGGCGAGGAGCCCAAGAGCGCGAAGGCCACCAAGAAGGTCACGGCCAAGCCCGAGGGCCGCACCTCCAGCGCCAGCAAGGCCGCCGCCAAGGGTCGCAAGGCCGCGACGGCCGGGCCCTCGTCCGGCACCGGTGCCACGACGAAGAAGACGGCCGCCAGGTCGACGACCCGCAAGGCCTGATCGGGGGCCCTTGCACGTCCGTCACCTGACTGTCGCCGACTACCGCAGCTACGCCAGCGCCGAGCTCCCGCTCGAGCCGGGCGTGACCACGCTCGTCGGCCTCAACGGTCAGGGCAAGACCAACCTGGTCGAGGCGATCGGCTACCTCGCCACCCTGTCCAGCCATCGCGTCGCCACCGACCAGCCGCTGGTCCGGTTCGGGGCCGAGCAGGCGGTGATCCGCGGGGCCGTCGTGCGTGACGGGCGCGAGACTATGGTCGAGATCGAGCTCAACCCGGGGCGGGCCAACCGGGCCAGGCTCAACCGCTCCCCCGTCCCCCGTCCCCGCGAGGTGCTCGGCACGTTGCGCACCGTCCTGTTCGCGCCCGAGGACCTCGCCCTGGTCAAGGGTGACCCGTCGGAGCGGCGCAAGTTCCTGGACGACCTGCTCGTGGCGCGCCAGCCGCGGTGGGCGGGAGTGCGCAGCGACTACGACAAGGTGCTCAAGCAGCGCAACGCCCTGCTGAAATCGGCACAGCCGGTGCTCCGCAGGGGACGCCGCGTCCAGCGACCCCGGCCCGGCGACGAGCCGGTCGACGAGGCCCGCGCCTCCGCGCTGCACACCCTCGACGTCTGGAACGCGCACCTCGCGACCGTGGGGTCCCAGCTGTTGTATGCGCGGCTGCGGCTGCTGCGCGACCTGGGTCCCTACCTCGAGAAGGCGTACAACGAGGTGAGTGCCGGGCAGTCCGACGCGAAGGTGACCTACAAGAGCTCGCTGCGCGAGGCCGCCGCGGCCTCGCTGGCGGCCGGTGACGTCCCGGACCTCGACGCGCTGCGTGCCGAGCTCGTCGCCTCGCTCGAGGAGGCGCGTGAGCGCGAGATCGAGCGGGGCATCACCCTCGTCGGACCACACCGCGACGACCTCGTGCTCCAGCTCGGCGACCTCCCGGCCAAGGGGTATGCGAGCCACGGCGAGTCCTGGTCCTTCGCGCTGGGACTCAAGCTCGCGGCATACCAGCTGTTGCGACACGACCTGGGTGAGGACCCCGTCCTCATCCTCGACGACGTGTTCGCCGAGCTCGACTCGGGTCGCCGCGAGCGGCTGGCCGCCATGGTGGCCGAGTGCGAGCAGGTCCTCATCACCGCCGCGGTCGAGGCCGACGTGCCGAGGACGCTGGTCGGGCGGACGTTCTCGGTGACGCTGGGTGAGGTGACCCGCCGTGAGTGAGCCGAGCGGCCTGAGCGGCCCGACCGGCGCTCCCGACGGGCCGGACGAACAGCCCCGTGCCGAGGACCTCCCCGCGGAGGCCGTCGGTAACGCCGACGACGCGGCCGCCGCGGCGCTGCTGCGGGCCCGCGCGGCTGCACGGGACAAGGGCCTGCGGCCCGGGCTGAAGCCGATCGGTGGTCGTCGGCGCCCAGGCGGCGCGCCCAGCCCGACCCAGCGCCGGGACGGCCGTGACCCCCTGCTGCTCGGTGACCAGATGGACCGGCTGCTGTCCGACCGGGGCTGGAAGGTCGACGTCGCGGTCGGCTCGGTGATGGGTCGGTGGAACGACATCGTCGGCGCAGAGGTGGCCCAGCACTGCACTCCGGTGACCTTCGAGATGGGGATCCTCACCGTCCGGGCAGACTCGACCGCGTGGACCACCCAGCTCCAGCTGCTGGAGTCCTCGATCATGGCCCGGCTCGAGGGCGAGGTCGGCAAGGACACCGTCAGCGCGCTCAAGATCGTCGGACCGAGCGCGCCGTCGTGGTCGCGCGGGCCACGACGCAGCCAGGGGCCGGGGCCGCGCGACACGTACGGCTGACCGAGCCCGACCACCTCGCGAGGAAGGCCGAAATCGGCCCCTCAGGGGTGGGGAGCCGATCCCCGACACGTTGGCGGGCGATTATTTGGGCCAAATCCCGCCTCTAGGGCCTCCTGACGGTGGATCTGGGCGCCTCGACCATTAGACTGGGGAGCGAATTCGCGGCCAGCTGGTCTCCAGACTGGTCGCGTTCCATGAGCACGGTGCTGCGAGGTGCGGGGACCCCCCTGCGAGTCCTGCGGCGCCGCCGGAAGAGGAGCACAGTGTCCGAGGCTGACAACACGCCCGTCGACCACCCCATCGATCCGTCGGATCCCTCGACCCCTGACCAGACCTCGGAGCACCTCACGGCCGCCGAGGCCGAGGCTGCCCGCGAGCAGGTCGAGGCCGGGCTGGCCGGGGTGCCGGCCGGGTCCGAGTACGACGCCAGCCAGATCACGGTCCTCGAGGGCCTCGAGGCGGTGCGCAAGCGTCCCGGGATGTACATCGGGTCCACCGGTGAGCGGGGGCTGCACCACCTCGTCTGGGAGATCGTCGACAACTCCGTCGACGAGGCGCTCGCCGGCTTCGCCGACACGATCGACGTGACCCTGCTCGCCGACGGGGGCGTCCGCGTCGCCGACAACGGCCGCGGCATCCCCACCGACATCCACCCCGCCGAGGGAAAGTCCGCCGTCGAGCTCGTGCTCACCCAGCTGCACGCCGGTGGCAAGTTCGGTGGTGGCGGCTACAAGGTGTCCGGTGGTCTGCACGGTGTCGGCTCGTCCGTCGTCAACGCCCTGTCGACGCGGCTCGACGCCGAGGTGTTCCAGAAGGGGCACGTCTTCCGGGTCACCTTCGACCACGGTGAGGCGGTCGCCCCCCTGGAGAAGATGGAGGAGTCGGACCGCACCGGCACCACGATCACCTTCTGGCCCGATGGGGACATCTTCGAGACGACGACCTATGACTTCGAGACGATCCGCGCACGGTTCCAGCAGATGGCGTTCCTCAACAAGGGGCTGACCATCAACCTCCTCGACGAGCGTGAGCCCGAGAGCGCTGCCGACGCCGACACGATCGACGCCTCTGAGAAGAAGCAGCGCTCGGTCTCCTACAAGTACGACAACGGCCTGGTCGACTACGTCACCCACCTGGTCTCGTCCAAGAAGTCCGAGCCGGTGCACCAGGAGATCATCTCGATCGAGTCCGAGGACACCGAGCGCCAGCTCAGCCTCGAGCTGGCGATGCAGTGGACCAGCTCGTACTCCGAGTCGGTGCACACCTACGCCAACACGATCAACACCCACGAGGGCGGCACCCACGAGGAGGGCTTCCGCGCGGCGATGACCAAGCTCATCAACGACTTCGCCCGCAAGCAGAACCTCCTCAAGGACAAGGACGACAACCTCACCGGCGACGACATCCGCGAGGGCCTGACCGCCGTCGTGTCGGTCAAGCTCGGCGAGCCGCAGTTCGAGGGCCAGACCAAGACCAAGCTCGGCAACTCCGAGGTCAAGGGCTTCGTCCAGCGGGCGATGACCGACGAGTTCGGCCACTGGCTCGAGGCGCACCCGACCGAGGGCAAGGACATCGTCCGCAAGTCGGTCCAGGCCGCGGCCGCGCGCATGGCCGCCCGCAAGGCGCGCGAGGCGACCCGGCGCAAGGGCCTGCTCGAGTCCGGCGGGCTGCCGGGCAAGCTGCGCGACTGCCAGGCCAAGGACCCGACGATCTCCGAGGTCTTCATCGTCGAGGGTGACTCCGCCGGTGGTTCGGCGGTGCGTGGCCGCAACCCGCACAACCAGGCGATCCTGCCGATCCGCGGCAAGATCCTCAACGTCGAGAAGGCCCGCATCGACAAGGTGCTGGCCAACAACGAGGTCCAGGCGCTGATCAGCGCGTTCGGCACCGGGATCGGCGAGGACTTCGACCTCGCCAAGGCCAGGTACCACAAGATCGTGCTCATGGCCGATGCCGACGTCGACGGCCTGCACATCCGCACGCTGCTGCTGACGCTGCTCTTCCGGTTCATGCGTCCGCTGATCGAGGCCGGCTACGTCTACCTCGCCCAGCCGCCGCTCTACCGGCTCAAGTGGAGCAACCACCCGCACGAGTTCGCCTACTCCGACCGCGAGCGCGACGCCATGGTCCAGGCCGGTCAGGCCCAGGGCTGGCGCCTGCCCAAGGACGCGGGCATCCAGCGCTACAAGGGTCTGGGCGAGATGGACTACCAGGAGCTGTGGGAGACCACGATGGACCCCGACCACCGGGTGCTGCTGCAGGTGTCGCTCGACGACGCCGCCGCGGCCGACGAGATCTTCGCGATCCTGATGGGCGAGGACGTCGAGAGCCGACGCGGCTTCATCCAGCGCAACGCCCGCGACGTCCGGTTCCTGGACATCTGATGGGGACGGGTATGGCGCGTGGTCGTCTGGCTGCGAAGCGCAGAGGGGTGCTTGGCCTACCATCCGCCCTCCGCTTCGCTCCGGGCTCCCGCCAGACCCTCCACGGCCTGCGCACCCCTCTGCGCTCCACAGCCTTCTGAATCTCACCCTTTCTCGTTGATACGCAAGGACTTTCATGACTGACGTGACACCACCGGTCGAGTACGACCGCACCGAGGCGGTCGACCTCAACACCGAGATGCAGCGCAGCTACATCGACTACGCGATGACGGTCATCGTCAGTCGCGCGCTGCCCGACGTGCGCGATGGCCTCAAGCCGGTGCACCGCCGCGTGGTCTACGCCATGTACGACGGCGGCTACCGCCCGGACCGCGGCTACAACAAGTGCAGTCGCGTCGTCGGCGAGGTCATGGGTCAGTACCACCCGCACGGTGACTCCTCCATCTACGACGCCCTCGTCCGGCTGGTCCAGGACTGGTCGCTGCGCTACCCGCTCGTCGACGGCCAGGGCAACTTCGGCTCGCCCGGTGACGACCCCGCGGCCGCGCCCCGGTACACCGAGTGCCGGATGGCGCAGCTGGCCATGGAGATGGTCCGCGACATCCACGAGGACACTGTGGACTTCCGCGACAACTACGACGGCAAGACGCAGGAGCCGGTCGTCCTGCCGAGCCGGTTCCCCAACCTGCTCGTCAACGGCAGCTCCGGCATCGCGGTCGGCATGGCGACCAACATCCCGCCGCACAACCTGCGTGAGGTCGCTGACGCCGCGCAGTGGGTGCTCGCCAACCCCGAGGCCACGCGGGAGGAGGCGCTCGACGCGGCGATGGCCCGCATCCAGGGCCCCGACTTCCCCACTGGCGCGCTGATCCTCGGTCGCAAGGGCATCGAGGAGGCCTACCGCACCGGCCGCGGCTCGATCATCATGCGCGCGGTGGTGCAGGTCGAGGAGATCCAGGGCCGGCAGTGCCTCGTCGTCTCGCAGCTCCCGTACCAGGTGAACCCCGACACCCTCGCCCAGAAGATCGCCGAGCTGACCAAGGAGGGCCGCCTCTCCGGCATCGCCGACATCCGCGACGAGACCTCGGGTCGCACCGGCCAGCGCCTGGTCATCGTGCTCAAGCGCGACGCCGTCGCCAAGGTCGTGCTCAACAACCTCTACAAGCACACCCAGCTGCAGACCAACTTCGGCGCGAACATGCTCGCCCTGGTCGACGGTGTGCCCCGCACGCTGCCGATCGACGCGTTCATCCGGCACTGGGTCGAGCACCAGATCGAGGTCATCGTCCGGCGCACGAGCTTCCGGCTGCGCAAGGCCGAGGCCGACATCCACATCCTGCGTGGCTACCTCAAGGCACTCGACGCGCTCGACGAGGTCATTGCCCTCATCCGCCGCTCGCCCACCGTCGAGGCGGCCCGCGACGGGCTGATCGAGCTGCTGGGCATCGACGAGCTGCAGGCGCGCGCGATCCTCGACATGCAGTTGCGCCGCCTGGCCGCCCTCGAGCGCCAGAAGATCATCGACGACCACGACAAGCTCGAGGCGATGATCAAGGACTTCGAGGACATCCTCGCCAAGCCCGAGCGGCAGCGCACCATCGTCTCCGACGAGCTCACCGAGATCGTCGACAAGTTCGGCGACGACCGGCGCACCAAGGTCGAGTTCTTCGACGGCGACATGTCGATGGAGGACCTCATCCCCGAGGAGGACGTGGTCGTCACGATCACCCGGGGTGGCTACGCCAAGCGCACCCGCGTCGACGCGTACCGGTCGCAGGGACGCGGCGGCAAGGGCGTGCGTGGGGCCCAGCTGCGCGGCGACGACATGGTCGAGCACTTCTTCACGACCACCTCGCACCACTGGCTCCTGTTCTTCACCAACCTCGGCCGGGTCTACCGGGTCAAGGCCTACGAGTTGCCCGACGCCGGGCGTGACGCGAAGGGCCAGCACGTCGCCAACCTGCTTGCGTTCCAGCCCGACGAGAAGATCGCCCAGGTCCTCGACGTGCGTGACTACGCCCAGCAGCCGTACCTCGTGCTGGCCACCCGCAAGGGCCTGGTCAAGAAGACGCGGCTCGGCGACTACGACTCCCCCCGCAGTGGCGGCCTCATCGCCGTCAACCTCAAGGAGGGCGACGAGCTCGTCGCGGCCGACCTCGCGTCGGCCACCGACGACCTGCTGCTGGTCTCGCGGCACGCCCAGTCGGTGCGCTTCCACGCCACCGACGAGCAGCTGCGCCCGATGGGTCGCGCCACGAGCGGCGTGACCGGCATGCGGTTCCGCGGCGACGACTCGCTGCTGTCGCTCAGCGTGCTGCACGAGGGCGAGGACCCGGACGTGTTCGTCGTCTTCGAGAACGGCATGGCCAAGCGCTCGCCGGCCTCGGACTGGAACGCCAAGGGCCGCGGTGGCCTCGGCGTCGCCGTCGCCAAGATCACCGAGCGCAACGGCGACCTCGTCGGGGCCCTCACGGTGGGCGAGGACGACGAGGTCCTGGTCATCATGGGCAAGGGCAACATCGTGCGTATGCCGGTGAGCCCGGTGACGCGGCGCGGCCGCAACACCCAGGGCATGAAGTTCGCGAGCCCCAGCAACGGGGACTCCGTCGTGGCCGTGGCCCGCAACCCCGAGCGTTCCGCGGAGGAGCTCGCCGACGAGGCAGCCGTGGCTGCCGGGGCTGGCGGCGAGGCTGTCGCCGTCGACGCCGGCGAGCCGACTGGGTCGGGTGCTGGGCACGTGGCCAACCAGACCGTCGCCAGTGGCGTCAACCAGTCAGACGACGCCGTGACGAGCGGCGAAGGCGACCTGACGGGCCCGGATGCCGTACCGTCGAGTGAGGACACAGAGGTCACCGAGGTCGCCGCTCAGGAGGCCGACGAGACCGAGAACGATGCCAGTGGAGGTAGCGAGTGAGCACGGCAGGCCAGACGAGCAGGTCGGCCCTCCCCCAGGGAGGGGCCCCAGGCGTGGGCTCCCCGACCGTCGCGACCCCCACCGGCTCGGCGAACTCCGCCGCACGTCCGACGACCGGGGCGCCCCGCCCGACGGGCAGCCCCGCCCGGGCCCGGCGCGTCAAGCTCACGGTCTCGCGGGTCGACCCGTGGTCGGCGATGAAGATGTCGTTCCTGCTGTCCGTGGCGCTCGGCATCGCCAGCGTCGTGATGGTGGCCGTGCTCTGGATGATCCTGTCCGGCATGGGCGTCTTCGACGAGGTCAACCGCATGGTCGGCACGATCTTCAGTGACGCCGAGAACCCGTTCGACATCATGGACTTCCTCGGCTTCGGCCGGGTGCTGTCGCTGTCGATCGTGATCGGGGTCATCGACGTCATCCTCATGACGGCACTGGCGACCCTCGGAGCGTTCCTCTACAACATCTGTTCGGCCCTCGTCGGCGGCCTCCAGCTCACCCTCACGGACGACTGAGAGCCGGCCCCACCGGGCTCCCCGCCGGCTTGGTGGCCGACCGCGGAGCCGGCCCCACGGCATACCGAAACCGCCCGTCATCCGACCCCGGATGGCGGGCGGTAGCCGTTTTGGAGGTGCGTCCACCGGTGGGGTAACCTCGTGCCTCGCGTCACCTCCGGTGGCGCAGCGGAGATTGGGCTCACGGGCCTATAGCTCAGACGGTTAGAGCGCTTCCCTGATAAGGAAGAGGCCACAGGTTCAAGTCCTGTTAGGCCCACCAATCCCGATCCCCGCGGTTCCTCAGCGAGGGAGGCCGGCCCGCCATGAAGAAGCTCTTGATCCTCATTGCCACCGCGATCGGCGCTGCGGCGATCCAGAAGAAGCTCAAGGCCCAGCAGGCCGAGAAGGACCTCTGGTCGCAGGCGACGGACAACCCCTCGTAACGGAACGGTCTGCTCCGGCGGGCGTCTGCTCTGGCAGGCGGACTGCTGTGGCAGACGGTCTGCTTCGGTAGACACCCCGCGGCCCAGGCCGCGAGGGGCCATGGCGCAATTGGTAGCGCACCTGCTTTGCAAGCAGGGGGTTAGGGGTTCGAGTCCCCTTGGCTCCACCACAAGCAGAGGCCCCATCCGGTATGCCGGTCGGGGCCTGGTTTTCTTGGGCACCGACGGCGCCGCGATCGCTCTGATCGAGCCGGGGCAGCCACACGCGCGCCGAGCTGCAACCGGAGCCACAGCCTCGTCACGGCTCCGGGTTGCCTGTTGCGCCGAACCCCGACACCCTTGGGCCCACACGACGACGTCCCGACAGCACGATGCTGCGCAGAAGTGGGCGTCTCACCCCTGCAAGGCTGCCCCCGCCCGGCATCCGCTCGTCAACGCCGCGCTTGCCTGGCGCGCTCGGGCAGCGCCCAACGGAGAGGACGATTGCCGATGAGGTTCGACCAACTGGTTCGGCGACGGATTGGCAAGGTTGCGACCGCGGCGCGGTACGGCACGACAGACCCCCGCGGGGAGCGGGTCACCCGACAGCAGCCGGTGTCCGAGCCGGCCGCCAAGGGATCCCTCAGCGGCGTCGACTACGAGGGGGCCTGGGACAAGTACGCCAAGACGTGGCGGGAACGCTTTCCCGACGCCCAGTACCTCGGCGACGAATGGCAGGGCACCGAGGCCGGGGCAGCCCCGAACATCGAGAGCTACATCCAGCTGATCGACGACAAGTTCATCGCCCCCTACGTGGAGCCGGACGACCACGTCCTCGAGATCGGTGTCGGCGGAGGGCGCACGGCGTTGCTCTTGCGCAACCGCGCTGCGCACGTCACGTGTGCGGACATCTCCGCCGACATGCTCGCGGCCACCCGCGAGCGACTGGGCGACGACCGCATGTCGTACGTGAAGCTCGATGGGCGCACCCTCGACGGCATCCCGGACGCCAGCATCGACCTGTTGTTCTGCTTCGACACGTTGGTGCACGTCGAACCTCGCGACATCTTCAACTACCTCGCGCGCATCCCGACGCTGATGCGCGGACGGCGTCTGGTCCTGCTGCACCACGGCAACGTCCTCACGGACCGAGGCTGGAGCCGTTTCCTGCGGGAGTACGAGCACAACCTCATGGGTCGAAGTGGATCGGCATTCTCGGTGATGACCGACAGCATCATGCAGCGATTCCTCGACCACCTGGGATACGAGGTCCTGGTCAAGGACGAGACCACTGTCCCCCGCGACTGTGTGTGGATCGTCCGAGCCCCCGACGTCACTGCGCCGCCCGCGGACACCGCCGGGGATCCTGCCTGACGCGCGGTAAGGAACCCACGAGGAAGGCCCCCTCCCCATGGCGGGGAGGGGGCCTTCCGTGCGGTGCGAGGGTGCTCAGCCCCAGTACGGGTTGTCGTGGTAGCTGTCGTTCGGGTTGGCGCAGCCGCGGGTCTCGACACACGCGACGACGGTCGCGTCGTTGATGCGCCGCGAGCTCGTCCAGGTGGCCAGGCTCTCGGTGTAGGCCGACGAGGTACACCCGCCGACATCCGTGCGGGTGTCGCCGACGGTCGTCCAGCCGCTGTCGCCCTCGTAGCGGACCTTGAACTTCAGCTGGGCGCGCTTGTCGTCGCCGGGGCAGAAGTCGTTCAGGTAGATGTTCCTGAAGTACACCTTGTAGGACGAGGCGAAGTCGATGTCGGCCGTGGCCTTGGCGCCACCCCCGTTCGGGGAGTAGTAGACGGACGTGACCGGACCGTCGACGGCTGAAGCGGGTCCTGCGACCGCGGCGGGGATCGCCATCCCGACCGCCACGACCGTCAGGGCCAAGGCGGACTTCCGGGCTCGAGAAGCCACTCGGGTGCCACGACCGACCGCCGTCACGCCCTCCCCCTGCTCCGCCACTGCTTCAATGCTGTGCTGCATGAAACCCTCCCTTGTGATCCCCCGGAGCACCGTTGCTCTGGGGTGCGCCACGGACGCTAGAAGGCATTGGCATCCGTTTGGTGGGAAAAGTCACCGCCTTGACCAATTCATGGGTGATTTCATGCCAAACGCTGGTTCTGCCCGCAATTGCCTCGTATAGCCACGAGGCGGCACTGGCGCGCCAATGGCCCACGGGGCGACGAGGTGGGCGTCCGCAGAGGCGGTCAAGAGATTCCCAGGTCGGCAGGCCAGGCTGAGGAACGCATGCACGCGCATCATACTTGACCAGGATATCGTATGACTCTAAACCTATATCATCTTGTCACTGACTAGAAATTGCCTATACTTTTAGACGTCTGATGGGGTGCGATGTTCGCTGGGTCTCCATGGCCCACGGAGAAGCAGGGGGAGTCACCTTGAGAATGAACCGTGCCATAGCCACTCTCGCCGTCAGCACGATGCTGCTGACATCATCGGCGGCTGGAACCTGGGCCGACGAACATCCGGTGCAGACTGGAAGCCGTATGACCTCGCCGGGTCCGGTCGAGTCAGTCCCAGAGGGCCCGGCGCCCCAATGGTTCACGGATCCCGACTTCACGCCCAATGAACCGATGCCGGAAGCTGACAGCCGCTCGGCCGGCTCGCGAACGGCCGCGCGTGAGGCCGAGACACTTGTTCCGATGCCCTACTGCCGTGATGTCTACGGACACATGTATTGGATGTCCACGAGTGCCAACCTGGGGACGTGCACCCAGGGCTACGTGAAGTACTACGACAGCCGAACCGGGGACTACCTGGCCTTCTACGACGTCTACATGCATTACTGGAAAATGACGCGATCCACCGCCCTCTCCACGGCACTCAGCTGGTGCCAGGCCAACACCATCTGTTCCTTGGCTCTTGAGTCATTCCTGCTCTCGAAGGTCAAGCCGGTCTGGACCCTGGTTCGTCATGTCAGATGGGGGCTGTAGGCAGGGCCGTCAGAAGCTTCAGGCTTCTTGGACATGGACAGAGTGAGGCTCCGTGACTGCGCGCAGGATTGATTGGGACTCCGTGATTCGTCCCAGGTACTTGCGGTTCGCCATCCCCGGACTAGCGCTTCTGGCCTTGGCCGTCGTCAGGTGGGGAAATGGCTGGTGGCCGCACTGGGTGATGCTCGCCGGCCTGGCCTTGATCATTTGGCCGCTGCCGTCGCGGCCCAGGAGCAGTGGCGAATCCCCTCCTAAGGAGGGCGAGAGACCCACTCGACCCTGACCTCACGGCCCGACCGGGCGGTGACATCCGTTGGTCGCCACCTAGGAGCTGGAGAAAGTGCTGGGTCAACAGCGCACCCCAGCCGGCTAGGGCGCCAGGAGCACCAGGGGGACGCGGCAGCTCAGCCCGACGCCGTTGAGCCGCGCAGGCAGGGCCTGACCCTCGATGGTCGGCATCGTGAGCGGCTTGGGCTTGCCCGCAGCCAGTGCCTGCGCGTACGTGTCGCGCGCCCGGATCAGCCGTCCCCAGTCCTCGAGCCACTCGGCCGCTGGCTGGTCGGTCTCGATGGTCTCGCGCGGCACGTGACGGTTGATCGCCGCCACGAGCTCGGACACCGCGTCGTTCTGGGCGTTGATGGCTCCGATCCGCTGCGTGATCGGCGCATCTGCCGCCACGGCCGCCGCCGAGGACGTGTCGCGCATGATCGCGCAGGCCGCGTTCGCCACGGCAGCGAGGTGCGAGTCCTCGACGATCGCCGGGTTGTCCTGGTTCGCAAAGGTCCACAGGCGCGACAGGCTCAGCGCCACGACGACGGCGGCCACCACCACCGCCACGCGTGCGGCCCACAACCGCCACCTCTGCTCCCCGGCCATCACCGCCATGATCCCCGTGCCGGGCAGCCCCGCAACTCCGGCGAACGCACGAGTGCTCCGACCACGCGAGGCCCCACCCGGCATACCGGATGGGGCCTCGCGTGAGACGACGAGAAGCGAAGCTCAGGCGCCGGACTCGGCCATCGCCTTCAGCTTGGTCATCGCGTCCATCGTCTGCTTGGGCAGGTCGCGCCGGATCAGGGGCGTGAACAGCTTGCCGATGCCCTTGGTCGCGATGTCGATCGTGTGCGTCAGCGTCGTGCCCACGCCGTCGGACGCGGCCACGAAGTCGACCGTCACGTCCATCATCTTGTCCGTGAACTTCATCGCGAAGTGGCGGTCCGGCTCGTGCGCGATGACCTGTCCGTCCATGGTCCCGCTGCGGCGGCCGTCGTTGTAGTGGTACTTCAGCTGGGTCCCGACGTCGTTGGCGCCCTCGGACACCTTGTCGATGCCGGTGCAGCGCGACAGCCACTGGGGCGTCTTGGAGAAGTCGTCGACGATCGAGAAGATCGCGGAGGGGGGCGCGCTCACCGAGAGCGTGTGGGCGAAGTGCGGCATGGCGGTCTCCGGGGTGTGGGGGGTGCGCACACGCTACTGCCTCCGGTGCGTCGCCGACTCCGCCCCGCGTCAGTTGTCCCGGTATGCCGGGAGGTCGGCTTCCGCGCCCAGGCTCGGGGGAGCGGGGTGCGGCCTGCGCGGCTCGCGGACCCCGGCGAGGCCGTCGTCCCCGCCACCGGCGGGGAAGGTGCCGACGAGCTTGCGGCGACGCAGCGTGCGGTGCCGGTACACGGCATACAGGTGGGCACCAACGGGGTTCGTCATGGTGGCCCGCGCCAGGATCAGGGCCTCGGACGGGCTCGCCGCGGACACCGTTGCCGCGCCGTTGCGGCGGCCGCCCCGGTGGTCGCGCAACCGGACCTCGAAGATGGCCATGGCCCCAGCGTGCGCCCTGGCGCACTCACTCACAAGGGGTTCAGCGGATCTCGATGCGAGCCGGACCGGCGAGGGTGTGCCCGACCACCGGGGCGCCGGGCACCTCGCCGACGACCAGCAGACCTCCGCTGGTCTGGGCGTCGGCGAGCATGAGCATGACCTCCTGCGAGGCGTCACCGTCGAGGTGCGGGCGCACCCAGTCGAGGTTGCGCCGCGTGCCGCCGCTGACGTACCCCTCGCGCAGCGACTCCCACGCGCCCTCCAGCACCGGCACCGCGGCGCTGTCGAGGACGGCGCCGACCCCGGACGCGCGGAGCAGCTTGTAGAGGTGTCCGAGCAGGCCGAAGCCCGTGACGTCGGTGGCCGCGCGCGCGCCCGCGGCCAGCGCCGCGGCGCTCGCCGTGTAATTGAGTGCGACCATCGAGGCGACCGCGTGCGGGAAGACCTCACCCGTGGCCTTGTGCCGGTTGTTGAGGACCCCCACCCCGATCGGCTTGGTGAGGCTGATCGGCAGACCAGGCTGCGCAGAGTCGTTGCGCAGCAACCGATCCGGGTCCGCGACGCCCGTGACGGCCATGCCGTACTTGGGCTCCGGGTCGTCGATCGAGTGACCCCCCGCGACCGGGCACCCCGCCTCGCGGGCCACGTCCAGCCCGCCGCGCAGGACCTCGCGCAGCAGCTCGAGCGGCAGGACGGAGCGCGGCCACCCCACCAGGTTGATGGCGAGGACCGGCCGGCCGCCCATCGCGTAGACGTCGGACAGCGCGTTCGCCGCCACGATCCGGCCGAAGTCGTACGCGTCGTCGACCACCGGGGTGAAGAAGTCGGCCGTGCTGATGACCGCCGTCCCGTCGGCGACCCGGACCACCGCGCCGTCGTCACCGTCCTCGAGCCCGACGACCAGGTCGGGCGCGCTCTGCCCGCCCAGCCCGCGGACGACGTCCTCGAGCTCCCCCGGCGGGATCTTGCAGGCACACCCGCCGCCGGCGGCATACTGCGTCAACCTCACGGGAGCGCCCTGGGTGGTCACCCTGCCTACGCTAGCCTCGCGAGCGGAGGCGTACAGGTGCCTGGTGGCCCTCCCGGTCTTCAAAACCGGTGCAGCCGAGCAGCTCGGCTGGGCGGGTTCGATTCCCGTCCGCCTCCGCCAACCCCAGGAGGCCGTATGCCGGAGCCCGACCCCACGGACCCCCGTCGCCTCGTACCGCGCACGGACGCTGTCCTCGCGGAACCCGTGCTGGCACAGGCGATCTCGCGCCTGGGGCGCGACCGGGTCCGTGACGCCGTCCGCGACGCCCAGGCGCAGGTGCGCGCCGGCGACCTCTCCCCCGACGAGGTGGTCCCGGCCACCCTCGCGGCCCTGCCGGCCGGCGTGACGTCGCTGACCCCGGTGATCAACGCGACGGGGGTCGTCATCCACACGAACCTGGGTCGCGCGCCCCTGTCCGCCGCTGCCGTCGAGGCAGTCGTCGCCGCGGCCGGCACCGTCGACGTCGAGCTCGACCTCGCCACGGGGCGGCGCTCCAGGCGTGGGGCCGGCGCCCTGGCCGCCCTGCTGGCGGCAGTCCCCGAGGCCGGGTCGGCACTGGTCGTCAACAACGGCGCGGCCGCGCTCGTGCTCGCGACCACCGCGCTGGCTGCAGGTCGCGAGGTCGTCGTCAGCCGTGGCCAGCTGGTCGAGGTCGGTGACGGCTTCCGGCTGCCCGACCTCATCGCCAGCACCGGCGCCAGGCTGCGTGAGGTGGGCACCACGAACCGCACGACGCTCACGGACTACGAGCGGGCGGTCGGCCCCGAGACCGGCTGCATCCTGGCGGTGCACCCCAGCAACTTCCGCGTCGAGGGCTTCACCGCCGCCGTACCGGTGGCGGCGCTCACCACGATCGGTCCGCCGGTCGTGCACGACATCGGCAGCGGGCTGCTGCGACCCCACCCCCTGCTGCCCGACGAGCCCGACGCCGCGTCCTCACTGCGGGACGGCGCCGCGGTCGTCACGTGCAGCGGCGACAAGCTGCTCGGCGGGCCGCAAGCGGGTCTCGTGCTCGGCGAGCGCGACACCGTCGAGCGGCTGCGCCGGCACCCCCTGGCCCGGGCGCTGCGGGCCGACAAGCTGACGCTCGCCGCGCTCGAGGCCACGGTGCGTGGCCCACGCGTCCCCGTCCTCGACGCCCTCGAGGCCGACCCGGCGGTCCTCCTCGCGAGGTGCGGTCGGGTGACGGCGGCCCTCGGCCCCGAGGTCGGGGCCATGACCGTGCAGGCCGACGGCGTGGTCGGGGGTGGCGGTGCGCCGGGACTGCACCTGCCCGGGTGGGCCGTCTCCCTGCCCGAGTCGTATGCCGCGCGGTTGCGTACCGGGGCGCCCGCGGTGCTCGCGCGGATCGAGCGTGGGCGGTGCCTGGTCGACCTTCGCTGTGTCCCAGCCGCGTCGGACCCGTTGGTGGTGAAGGCGATTCGCGACGCCGGTCGCCCGGAGCCGAGCTGATGGGTCGTCTGGTGGGTGCCGCCTGATGGCGGTGGTCGCGACGGCCGGTCACGTCGACCACGGGAAGTCCACCCTGGTGCGGCTGCTGACCGGGATGGAGCCGGACCGGTGGGCGGCCGAGCGCAAGCGGGGCCTGACCATCGACCTCGGCTATGCCTGGACCGACCTCGACGGGCAGCGGGTCAGCCTGGTCGACGTGCCGGGGCACGAGCACTTCACCGGCAACATGCTCGCGGGACTCGGCCCGGTGGCCGCGGTGATGTTCGTCGTGGCCGCGGACGACGGCTGGTGCCCGCAGTCGCAGGAACACGCCCGCGCCATCGCCGCCCTCGGCATCGCCCACGTGCTCCTGGTCGTGACGCGCTGCGACCTGGTCGACGGCGCCCCCGCCGAGGCGCAGGCCAGGCAGCGGTTCGCCGAGCTGGGGGTCCCTGTCGCGGACTGCGTGCACGTCTCCGGGCGCACCGGCGACGGCCTGCCAGCGCTGCGGACTGCCCTCGCACGGCTCGCGTCCGAGTCGGCTCCGGAGCCAGGCGGCGATCGCCCCGTCCGTCTGTGGCTGGACCGGTCCTTCAGCGTGCGCGGCGCTGGCACCGTGGTGACCGGGACGCTGTCGGCAGGGACGATTCGCGTGGGCGACGTGCTCGTGCTCCGCGACCGCCGGGTCACTGTCCGCGGACTGCAGACGTGTGGCGAGCACGTGGAGGTCGTGAGCGGCCCGAGCCGGGTGGCCGTCAACCTGAGGGGAGTCGCGACCACGGACGTGTCCCGTGGCGACGCGCTGCTCGACCCGTCGTGGCCGTCCGCGGTGGACCTGGTCGACGTGGGCGGTCTCGACCCGGACGGACGGCTTCCCCGCACGCTGACGCTGCACGCCGGCACCGCTGCGCTGCCCGTCCGGACCCAGCGTCTCGGTGACGGGCTGGTCCGCCTCAGGCTGGACAGGCCGGTGCCCCTGCTGCCCGGTGACCGGGCGGTGCTGCGCGACCCCGGGCTGCACGAGGTGCTCGCGGGCGTCGAGGTCGCCATCCTGGACCCGCCCACCCGCCGTGAC
>NZ_JBFUEO010000036.1:0-31007 GCF_056403935.1 Pedococcus sp. P2_E4
CCGGGTCAGTGCGCGAGGCGGCGCGCCAGGCGCCGGGCCAGACGGCGACCGGGGTAGGTCGCGGGGAGGCGGAAGAGGACGAGCGCGCGGATCTGGTCGCGGGCGAGGGAACCGATGCCGATCGTCCAGGAGTCCGTGACCCCCGGAGCGGTCTGGTTGTCACTCTCGACCCAGTAGCGCGTGGGGTCGGCCGGGTCACGCATTGTCACCCGCTTGATCGCCAGCGGTCGCCGGGTGCCGTCGGCGTCGTCGGGCAGCCGCACGATCGCGAGGCGACCGAGCCGCGGTGGCGCCCCGCGCAGCACCACCAGCCGGTCGCCGGTGTGCAGGGTGGGCTCCATCGAGCGCCCGCGAACCCGAACCACGCCGATCACCGTCACGAGGTGCCGCCTTCCGTCTCGGGCTCATCATGCCCAGCCCCGACCCGCGATGCACCCCGGGTCCACGTCGTGGCCCGACGAGAGGGGCCCGACGAGAGGGGCCCRTCGGCTGGTCGCCGTCGGGCCCCTCTGGTGGTGTCGCGGGTCAGGCCTGCTGCTCGGCCTGCTGCTCAGGCTGCTGCTCAGGCTCCTCGCGGCTCATCCGCCGCAGGAACGCCTTCGTGCGCTCGTGCTGTGGGTTGGCGATGACCTGGCTCGGGGGACCTTGCTCGACGACGACCCCGCCGTCCATGAAGACGACCCGGTCGGCGACCTCGCGGGCGAACGACATCTCGTGGGTCACCACGATCATCGTCATCCCGTCGTCGGCCAGCTGACGCATGACGCGCAGCACCTCGCCGACCAGCTCGGGGTCGAGCGCCGAGGTGGGCTCGTCGAACAGCATCAGCTTGGGGTCCATCGCCAGTGCCCGGGCGATGGCCACGCGCTGCTGCTGCCCGCCCGAGAGCTGGGCGGGGTAGGCGCCGGGCTTGTCCTTGAGCCCCACCTGGTCGAGCAGGGCGAGCGCGCGGGTCCGTGCGTCGGCCTTCTTGACCCCCTTGACCTGGATCGGCGCCTCCATGATGTTGTCGAGGGCCGTCATGTGGGGGAAGAGGTTCCAGCGCTGGAACACCATGCCGATGTCGCGACGCTGGGCCGCCACCTGCTTGTCGGTCAGGTGGTGCAGGTGCCCGCCCTCGTCGCGGTAGCCCATGAGGTCACCGTCGACCCAGATGCGGCCACCGTCGATGGACTCGAGCTGGTTGATGCACCGCAGGAAGGTCGTCTTGCCCGAGCCGGAGGGCCCGAGCAGGCAGACCACCTCACCCTTGGAGACGTCCATGTCGATGCCCTTGAGGACCTCGTTGCCATGGAAGGCCTTGGTGACGTTGACGGCGTGGACCAGGGGCTGGGTCGTGTCGTCCGCCGTGGTCGTCGCGTCGGCCTTGGCCGTGTCGTCGGTCTTGGTCGTGTCCTTCGCCATCACAGACCTCCTCCGCCACCGCGGAACCTGAGCATCCGGGCCTTCATGGCGCCGGGGCTCGACGTGGTGCCGAACCCCCGGCCGAAGCGTCGCTCGAGGAACGACTGCCCGACCATGAGGATGCTGCACAGGATGAGGTACCAGGC
Source organism: Pedococcus sp. P2_E4 (assembly GCF_056403935.1). NCBI lineage: Bacteria > Bacillati > Actinomycetota > Actinomycetes > Micrococcales > Intrasporangiaceae > Pedococcus > Pedococcus sp. P2_E4. The sequence continues at coordinate 1,551 of NZ_JBFUEO010000036.1, forward strand.
AGTGACCGCCACGAAGGACGGCATGATCTGCAGGGTCCTCGTGCCGACGGCCGACGCTTGGTAGTAGAGCTCGACGTTGACCGGGATCGCCGTGAGGAGCGAGGTGTCCTTGACCATGGCGATCGTCTCGTTGCCCGTCGGCGGCACGATGACGCGCATGGCCTGGGGGAGCACGATGCGTCGCATGGTCTTGCCCGACGACATGCCGAGCGCCTGCGCTGCCTCGTGCTGGCCCTTGTCGACCGACTGGATGCCGGCGCGGGCGATCTCGGCCATGTAGGCCGCCTCGGACAGGCCCAGCCCGATGATGCCCATCATGATCGACGAGCTGAACTGGTTGACGTCGAGCGTCAGGAACGTCAGGTCGCTGCTCAGCCCCAGCAAGTCCGCGAACTGCTGGCTGAACGGCAGCGGCCCGAGGTCGAGGGTGGGGTAGAGGTAGCCGACGCCCGTGCCGAGCATGCCCAGCAGGACCAGCCGCGGGATCGCCCGGAAGAACCAGGTGTAGACGAACGACACGCTGCGCAGGACCGGGTTGCTCGACAGCCGCATGATGCCGACGATAACGCCCAGGACGACGCCCAGGACCATCGAGCCGATGGTGCCGACGATCGTGCCCTTGACCAGGCCCTCGAGGACCGGGTTGAAGTTCATGATGCGCAGGGCCTGCGGGAAGTTCCACTTGTCGTTCGTCACGAACGAGCTGATCATCATCGCGAGCAGGATCGCGATGACGGCGACGGCCACCCAGCGTCCGGGGTGGGGAACCGGCCGGGCGTGGATGGTGCCCGGCCGGTCCGTTGTGTCCTCAGTCATGAGTGGTGGGGGTCATCCTGCTCACGGGTTCACGGCGAAGTCGCCGATGCCGCCGGACTCGTTGCCCCAGGTCTTGAGGACACTGTCGTACGTGCCCTCCTCCTTGACCTCCTTGAGGGCCACGGCGATGGCGGTGGCGAAGTCTGCCTCGGTCTTGGGGACCACGAAGCCGTACGGCGCCGCGTCGTAGATCTCACCGAGCGCCTCGAGCTGGCCGCCCGTCTGCTTGACCGCGTAGAGGCCCACGGGCGAGTCGGCGAGCATGGCGTCGGCCTTGCCCGAGATGACGCTCGCGGTGACCTTGCTCTGGTCGGCGTCGATGATCTGCTTGATCGGGGCCTTGCCCGCCTCGGTGCACTTCTTGGAGCGGGCGGTCAGGTCGTCGATCTGGACCGTGCCCTTCTGGACGCCGATGTTGAGGCCGCAGGCGTTGGCCGGGTCGACCTTCTTGGGGTTGCCCTTCTTGACGGCCCACTGGGTGCCGGCGTTGAAGTAGCTGACCATGTTGACCTGCTTCTTGCGCTCGTCGTTGATGGTGAACGAGGAGACGCCGACGTCGTACTTGCCCGACGTCACACCGAGGATGATCGTGTCGAAGCCGGCGTTCTGGAACTCGGCCTTGAGGCCGAGCTTGGCGGCGACGGCGTTGAAGATGTCGACGTCCATGCCCTGGACGGTCTTGCCGTCGTCGGCCAGGAACTCGTTCGGGGCGTAGGACGCATCGGAGCCGACGACGATCTTGCCGGCGGTCTTGATCTTGGCAGGGACCTGAGCAGCGAGGGCGGGGTCCACCGAGCCGGTGGTCGAGCTGGAGCTGGACGAGCTGGAGCTGGACGAGCCGTCGAGGCTGTCGGAGCCACAGGCCGAGAGCGCCAGACCTGCGGTGGCCAGACCGACGATCAGGAGGGTGGTCGGGCGGAGGCGGTGGGTCATGCGTGAGGTTCCTTCCTCGTATGCGGTGTGGGCGGCTGGCTCGGTGAGCCGCGCCACGAAGGGGCTGAGCGGCATACTGCCACTCAGCACCGCAGCACGGGCCGGACTCGCGGGACACGGGCCCAAATCGAGACGTTCACCCCGACGGACGACGGAATCAGTGGCGGCACAGGCCTCGCGGTGGGCGATGCGGGTCACACTCGCGTCGCAATGGTGGTTTTCGGCACCGGGGCGTGCCACCATGAGCGAGCGGGTCACCCCCGCCTTCGCGTCTGAGAGGCCACACCCGGCTGAGGTTGATCGCGGCTGGCACCACGCCGCGTTTCCAGTGTGAGCCCCACGCCTGTCGATTCCTGAGGTGATTCCGCAATGTCCGCGTTTCCGTCGTACCCACTCTTCGACCCCACCGACCCGGTCTTCCGGGCGCACGAGGGCGGCAAGCTGGGTGTACACGCCACGCAGCCGCTGAGGGACCGCGCCGACCTGGCCCTGCTCTACACACCGGGGGTGGCCGACGTGTCGCGGGCCATCGCTGCCGACCCGAGCCTCGCGAGCCGCTACACGGCCCGGGCCAACACGGTCGCCGTCGTCACCGACGGCACCGCCGTCCTCGGCCTCGGTGACATCGGGCCGCTGGCCGCGATGCCCGTCATGGAGGGCAAGGCCGTGCTGTTCAAGCACTTCGCGGGCGTCGACGCGGTGCCCGTGTGCATGGAGACCGGGTCGGTCGACGAGCTCGTCGACGCCATCGCCCGGATCGCCCCTACCTACGGCGGCATCAACCTCGAGGACATCTCGGCGCCTCGGTGCTTCGAGATCGAGCGGCGGCTCCAGGAGCGGCTCGACATCCCCGTGTTCCACGACGACCAGCACGGCACGGCGATCGTCGTCCTGGCCGGGCTCGTCAACGCGGCCCGGGTGGTGGGGCGCGAGCTCGCGTCGCTGCGCGTCGTGGTGTCGGGAGCCGGTGCGGCAGGTGTGGCGGTGACCAAGCTGCTGGCCCGCGCCGGGGTCGCCGACATCACGGTCTGCGACTCGCGAGGGATCATCGCCCCCACCCGCGACGACCTGGCCGACCACAAGCGCAAGCTGGCCGCGACGACGAACCCCCGCGGGCTGTCCGGCGCGCTGGCCGTGGCCCTCGACGGCGCTGACGTGTTCGTCGGGGTTTCCGGCGGGTCGGTGGCAGAGGTGGACATCGCCCGGATGGCGCCCGACTGCATCATCTTCGCCCTCGCGAACCCAACGCCCGAGGTGCCCGTCGACGTGGCCGCGCGGTACGCCGCGGTGGTCGCCACCGGGCGTTCGGACTATCCGAACCAGATCAACAACGTGCTGGCCTTTCCCGGGATCTTCCGCGGGGCGCTGGACTCCGGAGCCCCGCAGGTGACCGAGGCGATGAAGCTCGCGGCGGCTGCGGCCATCGCCGGACTGGTGTCGTCTCCCACGGCTGAGGAGATCGTGCCCAGCGTCTTCGCCGAGGGAGTGGCCGACGCCGTGGCGGCAGCGGTGTCCCGCTTGGCGTGAAGCGCCCGCCCCCAGGCGTGGCCCGGTCTCAAGACGGGTCGGCCGGCTGACGCTGGTCGTCCACGAGCCGTGCGACGGCGACTCCCTCCGAGGTCACGTCCGACACCACGGTGCCCTGGGCCGACGGCCGCACCACCACGCCGGGGGTGTCGCGTCCGGTCGCCCCCGGTCCGATCGCGACGTCCCGGACGTCGCAGTCGGGTGCCGCGATGGCGACCTGAGGCAGCGACGAGCGGCTCCGGGAGTTGTCGTCAGCACTGAGTCGCCTCCCTCGGCTCCCCGCGGCGGTCTCGGCGAGGACGAAGCCCTCGGCGCCGTTCCCGCGGGCCGTCGAGGCGCGCAGGTAGGTCTTGGGTCCTGCTACCGCGAATCCCGCCGCGCGGTTCTGCTCGGCGGTCACCTGGTCGATCGTCGCTCCCGCGACACGACGCTCGACTTCCACCCCCACGGTGTTCGCGGCTGCGGTGGCTGATCGCAGGACGATGCGCGCGCCCGCACCGGCGATCAGGTATCCGGGCCCGTCGTTGCCCGACGAGGACCCGCCGATCACGTCGACGTCCACGGCGCCCTTGCTCCCGCTCAGCACGACGCCCGGGCCGCGGTTGCCGAACGACTCGACGTCTCGTAGGACTGCCTGGACCCTCTCTCCCTTGTTCGGCTCCACGTCGATGCCGGCACTCGGGTCCGTGCGTGCGGGCCAGCCCGTGCCGGAGTACCTGCCCCGGATCACCTGCAGCCGCGAAGCCGACGTCACGGACAGCCCCTGGCGGCGGTTGTTCTGCGCCGTGCAGTTGGCGAGAACGACGTCCTTGGCTCCTCCACCGACGTAGAAGCCGTCTCCCCAGCACTCGGTCACCACGACGCCGTCCAACCGCGTCCGATGGGCGGCTCCTGCGACTCGGATCCCATGGCCCCATTCGCCGTCGTCGCCGAGGTGGGACCGCACGTCGCCCACGATGTTTCCTCCGGTCACGCTGCAGTCCGGCGAGGTGACGTACAGGATCTGGTAGTTGCCCAATGCGCTCGGCGCAAGCTGCAGGACGGTCTGGCGCCCCAGGATCAGGCGCGTGCCTGGCGTCTTCATGACCAGGCACAGGCCCTTGTCGTCGGCGGTGAGGTGGTACGTCCTCGCCTCGAGGCGAACGTCGCCGCCTGCGCCGAGCAGCGCGTTGAGGCTCTTCGTGTCGGTGGACGGCGGCGGCGGAGGCGAGTCGAACCGGCCGAATGCGGCGGCCACTCCTGCCACTCCTGCCACGCCAGCCAGCCCGGCCAGGGCGAGGGCCTGGCGTCGGGAGGTATGGGCGGGCATGAGTGCATTCTGCACGTACCCCTCACAGGGCACGAAACGCCCGCTGGCGCGGCCGTGCGCATGTCATGGGCATGCTTGCGAAGCGGCTACAGTGTTGCGCAACGTCTGCGATTCAACCCCTTTTGAGGAATCTGTGCGTCTTTTGATTACCGGCGGAGCCGGCTTCGTCGGTTCGAACCTCGCTCGTCTCGCGCTGGCAGCCGACCATCAGGTCACGATCATCGACGACCTGTCGACTGGGTTCGCCGAGAACCTCGAGGGCTTGGACGTCGACTTCATCGAGAAGTCCATCCTCGACCAGGACGCCATTGCCGGCGCGATGTCGGGCGTCGACTCGATCGTCCACCTGGCTGCCCTGGGCAGTGTCCCTCGCAGCATTGCCGATCCGGTGGCAACCCATGCGGCCAACGCGACCGGCACGCTGTGCGTCCTCGAGGCTGCCCGCAGTGCCGGCGTGAACCACCTCATCGCGGCCTCGTCCTCGTCCGTCTACGGTCTCAACCCCGCCCTGCCCAAGGGTGAGCGGGAGTGGGTGCGGCCCATGAGCCCCTACGCCGTCACCAAGCTGGCCACGGAGCAGTACCCGTTGGCCTACCAGCAGTCCTTCGGCCTCTCGAGCGTGGCGTTCAGGTTCTTCAACATCTACGGTCCCCGCCAACGCGCGGGGCACGCCTACGCCGCCGTGATCCCCACCTTCATCGATGCCATGTTGCGCTCGGAGACGGTCAACGTGAACGGAGATGGCACCCACTCACGTGACTTCACGTACGTCGGCACCGTGTGCAAGGTCCTCCTCGATGCGTCGGAGCGACGTCTGAGCCACCCCGAGCCGGTCAACCTCGCGTTCGGCACGAACACCACCTTGTTGGAGCTCATCGCCGACCTGGAGCGCGCGACCGGCTCGGCCGCGGTGGTGGAGCACCGGGCTCCGCGAGCGGGGGACGTGAAGCACTCCCAGGCCGACAACGCCACCCTGCGCGCGCTCTTCCCGGGGATCGAACCGGTCAGCTTGGAACAGGGTCTTGCCGAGACCGTCATGTGGTTTAAGGAGAACCTGTGAAGAATGTCGTAGTCGTTGGTCAGGGGTATGTCGGACTTCCGATGGCCCTCCGCGCCGCTGAGAAGGGCCTGCGTGTCGTCGGTCTTGACACCAACGCTGGGGTGGTCGATCAGCTCAACGCCGGCCGCAGCCACATCGATGACATTACCGACGAGGAGCTGAGCGCCGGGCTGAAGGCCGGTTACAGCGCCTCGGTCGACCCCTCGGTCATCTCCACTGCCGATGTCGTGGTCGTCTGCGTGCCCACGCCGCTGAGCCCCGACGGCGGTCCTGATCTTCGGCCGGTCGAGGCGTCCGCACGGGCCATCGGCGCCCACATCCGACCCGGGACGCTCTGCATCCTCGAGTCCACCACCTACCCGGGCACGACCGAAGAGGTGTTCGCTCCGCTCGTCGTCGGCCCCTCGGGACTCGAGATCGGGACCGACGTGTTCATCGCGTTCTCACCCGAGCGCATCGACCCCGGCAACGTCGAGTTCGGCGTGAGGAACACCCCCAAGGTCGTCGGTGGGCTGACGAGCGCCTGCGCCACGCGTGCCACGGCTTTCTACGGACTCTTCATCGACACGGTGATCGAGGCGAAGGGGGCCAAGGAGGCCGAGATGGCCAAGCTCCTCGAGAACACCTTCCGTCACGTCAACATCGCCCTCGTCAACGAGATGGTCCGCTTCTGCGACGAGCTCGACATCGACCTGTGGGATGCCATCGACTGTGCAGCCACCAAGCCCTTCGGCTTCATGCCCTTCCGACCCGGTCCCGGTGTCGGCGGTCACTGCATCCCGGTTGACCCGTCGTACCTCAGCCACCGCGTCAAGGCCAAGCTCGGCTACGCCTTCCGCATGGTGGAGCTCGCCGAAGAGATCAACGAGGCCGCCCCCGGCTACGTCGCCTCCAGGGTGTGGGGCCTGCTCAACGACCAGCGGCGAGCAGTCAACGGCGCCAAGGTCCTCCTCGTGGGTGTGACCTACAAGCCGAACATCTCCGACTGCCGCGAGAGCCCGGCAGACCCGCTGGCTGCCCGGCTGCTGTCGTGGGGAGCGGACCTGCGCTTCTTCGACCCGTTCGTCCGCTCGTGGCGGCCCGAGGGCGTCGACGCCGAGCTCGAGAGCGCGGCCGACGTGACCGAGGCCGCAGCCGAGGCCGATGTCGTCGTGTTGCTCCAGAACCACGACGGGATCGACCTGGAGATCCTCGCCAAGACCGCGCGCCTTGTCCTGGACACTCGGGGTGTCATGGCCGAGAGTGACAACTGTAGGCGGCTGTGAAGGAACGCGAGGCCTACGTTCGGACGTCACGCGCTGACCTGCGCGTGGCGTTCGTGATGAGTAGCGCAGGGGTCGGCGGCACGGAGGCCCAAGCGGCGCTCCTCGTCCGAAACCTGCTCGCGCAGGGGGTCGACGTCGAAGTGGTCCTCCTGTCGTCGGATCTGCAGATGCAGGACTTCGCTGGCGCCCGGCAGCACGTGCTCGGTACCCGCAGTGTCCTTCCAGGTCCCTTCGCCCTCCTGACCAAGGCCACTCGACTTCGTCGGGTCCTGCGTCGGGGGGACTTCTCCCTGGTGCACTCGGCCATGGCCGAGGCGTCGGTCCTGACATCGTTGCTGGCCCCCAGGAGCCTGCCCGTCGTGAGCTGGCGCCGGAACATGGGTAACGCCTCGACCTCAGGGAGGCTGCGTGCTCGGGTCGAACGATGGGCCGCCTCGAGGGCGGACTACCTGGTGGGCAACTCCGACGGCGTCCGCGACTTCTGGACGAGCCAGGGCCAGGTCCCACGAGTGGCCTGGCGGACGATCCCCAACGCCATCGAAGACTGGCGCTTCGAGAGGACGGCTCCGGCGCAGGTCGACATCGCCACGGAGCACGTGCTCTTGTCGGTCGGCAACCTGCGGTCGGTCAAGCGTCACGAGGACCTGGTGGAGGCTGCGCGACTGCTGAGGCTCGACGGGCACGACGTCGGCGTGGTCGTGGTGGGCGACGGGCCCCGACGAGAGCAGCTCCTGCAGCTGGCTGAGAGCGCGCGGGTGCCGTTGTCGCTGCCCGGTGTCGCGACCGACACCCGGGCCTACCTCGCCGCTGCAGACGTCTACGTCCACCCGTCCGAGAAGGAGGGGGCGAGCAACGCCGTCGGGGAGGCGCTCGCCCAGGGGGTTCCCGTCGTGTCCACCGCCGTGGGAGATGCGGCCACCCTGCTCGACGGGGTCGGAAGCTGCGTGCCCGTGGGGCGGCCCGACCTGCTGGCCGCGAGCATCGCGTCCTACCTCCGCGCACCGCAGCGTGCTGGCGCTGCTCCGCGGGTCGCGCGTGCAGCAGAGCGCACCGTGGAGCGCATGGTCGGTCAGCACCTGCAGATCTATGGGGACCTGTGCGGCGTCGACGCCGAGACCGCCTCACGCGTGGGCCCGGCACGATGAGCTCGACCAACGAGGCAACCGAGTCAATGCGCATCGACTTCGTCATCGGCACCGCCAACCGTGGCGGGGCCGAGAGCCAGATGATCCGCCTGGCCCACGAGCTGAGGAGCCGCCACCACGATGTGCGCCTGACGTTCCTCTCTCGTGGCGGCCCCCTCACGAAGCATGCCGACGATCTGGGCGTCCCATGGGAGGTCGCGCGCCCGACCAGCATCCCGAGCGACACCCTGAGCGCCCTTGCCGCCTATGCTCGCCTGGGCCGGATCCTCCGGCGCCGGCAGCCGCACATCATCTGTGCGTGGCTCGGCGGGGCGATCTGGCCGGCCCTGCTCATCGGTGGGGCGCTGACGGACGCCCGACTGGTCGGTGGGCTGCGTGGCCAGGTGCGGCTCTCGGGTATCCCGTTCCAGGACCGGCTCCTGCGGATGGCCCTCAAGCGTGCGCACGCCGTCACCGTCAACGCGCCCGATCTCATCGAGCACGCCACCGAGTGGGGCGCCATGGCATCGCGAGTCCACTTCATCCCGAACGGTGTCGATCTCCCCTCTTGGCAGGCGGATCCAGGCCGACACCAACCACCACGCGCCGTCGTAGTGGCGAACTTCCGTCCACACAAGGGCCACGACCTCCTGGTCGAGGCGCTGACCCACGTCACGCAGCCCCTGAACGTCCGCCTCATCGGCGAAGGACAGATGCGCAAGCCGACCGAGGACGCTGTCAGGCAGCGCAAGCTGGCCGAGGTCGTCGACTTCGCGGAGCATCCCGCCCACGTGCCGACCGAGCTCGCCGACGCCCAGCTCGCCATACACCCCTCGCGCACCGAAGGTCTCTGCAATGCCATCCTCGAAGAGATGGCGGCTGGGCTGCCCGTGGTGGCGACAGACGTCGGAGGGACCAGCCTCCTCGTGGAGGACGGTGTGAACGGCTTCCTCGTCGAGGCAGGCAACGCGCAGATGCTCGCCCTGCGGATCGACGAGCTCGCGGCGGACACCGCGCTGCGCCTGACCATGGGCGAGCAGTCGAGGATCAAAGCAGTCGACTTCTCGTGGCCGACCTGCGCCACGAGGAACGAGGAGCTGTTTGCCAGCCTCGGGCCGATGGGTGACCGGACGTGAGGCGCCTCAAGGCCTTCCTCGCCCTCTACCCGCCCGTGGTGAGCAGGTCCGTACGCGTGGGTGTCGTGGTCTCGGCGTGCATGTCCATCGTCGACTTCGCCTCGCTCCTGCTGCTGCTGCCGGTGTTCAGCCAGCTCGCGGGCGGAGGACAGGGCAGCATCCGGCTGATCCCGTGGTCGATCGAGCCGCGTTCTCTGGCCCTCGCGGCCATGACGCTCATGATCCTGCGATCCATGTCGATGTTCGTGTTCCGCTGGTGGTGGTCACGTCAGGCTTCCCGTGCCGAGCTCGCTCTCAGCTCGCGGTTGCTGGGGGCCTACGCCCACGCGCCATACAGCTTCCACCTGCGCAGCAACTCCTCCGAGCTGCTGACGCGGACCGTCTCCCACGTCGGGATGGCCACCAACACGGGACTGAACGCCGTGGTGCTCGCGTCCGCGGACCTCACCATGACCGCCGGGTTGGCGGCAGGTCTCTTCGTGGCCAACCCCTGGGCCGCCCTGGCCGTCGTCTCCTACCTCTCGCTCGTTGCCGCGCTGTTCATCTTCTGGAGCCGGCGGGTCACCGTGCGCGCGGCGAGTGAGTACAGCGGCAACGTGTCACACGTCTACCGGCTGGGTTCGAACCTCCTGCGAGGCATCCGCGAGCTGACGGTCAGCGACGGGCGCGATGAGGCACTGGGCTCGGTCGGCCGGGCACGTGGCCAGATGGTCGCCGCCCAGAAGCGGATGATCTTGATCGGTGAGGTGCCCAAGCTCACCCTCGAGGTTGCTCTCTACGGAGCCATCCTCATCGCCCTCATGGTGATGCTGTCGAGCTCCAACGCCAGCGACACCCTGGCGCTCGTGGCCCTCTACGTCGTGGCGGGCATGCGACTCCTGCCTGCCCTCACGAGGGTGCTCACCTACGTGAACCAGTTCCGGACCGGCACGCGGCTCGGAGAGGAGATCGCGAACGAGCTCGAGAGCGTTGCCACTGCCCGGCTGTCGGAGCCCGCTGGATCGGCAGGCGCAATGCCGGCCCGCGCCCGCCTGGAGGTCGAGGGGATTCGCTTCGCCTACGACCCGGATCGGCCCGAAGTGCTGGCCGGGATCTCGCTGGACATCCCCTTCGGATCCCATGTCGGTTTCGTGGGGTCGTCAGGAGGCGGCAAGAGCACCCTGTTGAACATCATCCTCGGCCTGCTCAAGCCCACGGCCGGCACGGTGACCTACGGCGGCGTCAGTGTCGGGCTCGCCAACCCTGAGTGGTTCGGCAAGATCGGCTACGTGCCGCAGGACGTGTTCCTCCTCGACGACACGGTGGGACGGAATGTCGCACTGGGTGACCTGACGCCTGATGCCGAGCGAGTCTGGGCCGCACTGCGCGACGCCTCCATGGAGGGGGTCGTACGCTCCCTGGACCGCGGACTCGACTCGACGATCGGTGAGGCGGGCTCGCGGCTCTCGGTGGGGCAGCGACAACGCCTCGGGATCGCCCGGGCGCTCTACCGCCAGCCGGAGGTCCTGATCCTGGACGAGCCCACTGCTGCCCTGGATGCGAAGACCGAGCTCGAGATCGTGGACACGATCAACGGCCTCCGACAGAACATGACCATCATCAGCGTCGCTCACCGGGTGGGCACTCTCGTCGACTGCGACGTGGTCTACGAGCTTCACGGCGGTCGCGCCCTGCAGCGGGACTCCGCCTGACATGGCGTCCGTGAAGACCCCGGCACGGGTGGCGGTCCTGGTCGTCATCAGCGGTCCGTTGCTCGTCGGCCTGTACCTCACCGGGCTCTACCGGCTGGTGCTTTCGTTCGGGCCCTTGCTCGCGATCTTCGCCGTCCTCGTCCTGTGCACGCGGCACTACCCCAAGCTGGCATTCACGCTGGCGCTCGCCCTCCCCATCCTGGCGAGAATCCTCCCCTCCGTGCTCCCCTCGCCGCTGCTGCTCATGTACGTGAGTGGAGGGGCGATGGCGATCCTGTACCTCAGAGGCCTTCACCTCAGGGGAGCGGCCGCGACGCGGACCGGGCATGCAGCGCTTCTGGCGTTCCTGTTCCTCAGCATCTTCGTCGGGGTCCTGGGCCACGGGCGGGTCGTGGACGCCAAGCCCCTGATCACGGCCGTCATCACCACGGGGCTGGTGGGGCTCAGCGTGATGCACCTGGACTTCTCCAGCCGCGAGCTCACGCGCTGCCTGGCTGCTGTCGGCGCCTTGATCTCCTGGGCCGGGGCCGGGGCAGAGGCACTGGCCACCAGCCGCGGCAGCGCGGTCCTCGGGCTGAACGCCAATGGCATCGGGCTCATCGCCGCCTTCGGGCTCACGGCGGCCCTCACGAATGTCCTGCGGGACGACCGCCGTTGGCTGTTCCTCTATGTTCCGTGCGCCCTTGCCTGCACGTACGGCCTGCTGGCGGCCCGCTCGCGCGGTTCCTGGCTCTTGGTCGGCATCGCGCTCGTGGCCTTCTTCCTCTACCGCTACATCTCCAAGGGTGGGATTGCCGGCCTCGCGGGACTGCTCGTGTTCGGCGGCATCGTCGCGTACGCCGCGCCCAAGATCTTCGACTACCTGAGCGTCGCGACCGGCCGATTCCAGGCCGGCGCGGACCAGAACATCGGGGTGCGACAGGATGCCCTCCTGTTCAGCCTCCAGGAGGGGTGGCGGCATCCGTTCGCAGGGGTCGGCCTCAACGCGATGGACATCGTGGCGATCGACGCGGGAACGGAGTTCGGCGGACTGCGTGCCCACAACCTCTATGCCGGCGTCTTCGGTGAGACGGGGTTGTTCACCCTCCTCGCCCTGCTCATCCTGTGTCTCGAGGCCGTGCGGCGCTCGCGCGTCCACGACCGGGCCAGCTTCGCTCTGGTCTGCCTCGCCCTGGCCAGCGGGGTGACCGTCCTCTGGTGGCCCTCCACCCTGATGGCCAGCATCGAGCTGCTCGTGCTGGGTTGGGCCAGCTCGCTTCCTCGGACGGCTCCGAAGGTCATACCGAAGGCCCACCATGCCCGTCGTATGCGAGAAGGGGTCGCGTCATAGACGTCAACAAGGTCACCGCCTCCACACCCAGTTTCCGGCGTGACATCCAGGGCCTTCGGGCCATCGCCGTCCTCACGGTGGTCGCCTACCACGGGGGCGGTCTCATCAGGGGAGGCTTCGTCGGGGTCGACGTGTTCTTCGTCATCTCCGGTTACGTCATCACGGGGTTGTTGCTGCGCGAGTGGCGCAGGTCGGCGCGAATCAGCCTGCTGAGCTTTTACGCCCGACGTCTTCGCAGGCTGCTGCCGGCCGCCGCGCTGAGCTCGGCGTTCACCCTCGTCGGTGCGGTGCTGCTGTTGAGCCCCCTGGGGATCCAGAAGGAGATCGCCCAGGGAGCCCTCTCCTCGGCCATGTTCGTGTCCAACTTCTTCTTCGCCATCTTCACGGGGGGCTACTTCCAGCCCGCGGCCGAGTCGAACCCCTACCTGCACACCTGGTCGCTGTCGGTCGAGGAGCAGTTCTACCTGGTCCTTCCGGCCACCATGGCGTTGGCCCTGAAGGCCTCCCGAGGGTCGACGAAGGCGCTCCGCTGGGTGCTCGCGAGCGGAGCCGCCGTCAGCCTGGTCCTCTGCGTGTGGTTCACCTTCGGGTCTTTCCCGTTCAACACCCTGGTCAATGCGCGGCTCCCCGAGCTGGCGTTCTACAGCTCCTTCACCCGGGCGTGGGAGTTCCTGGCTGGTGCGCTGATCTGTACGCTCCCGCGCCTGGTCCGACCACGCTGGGCCACCGTCGTGGGAGTTGCGGGACTGGCGGGCCTGATCGGCTCGTACACGCTGCTGACGTCGGAGAGCGTGTTCCCCGGCGTCTGGGTGCTCCTGCCCGTCGGCGCCTCGGCGGCCCTCCTCGCGGCAGGGCACCTCGGTGACTACGGCGTGCTCCGACGACTGCTCGAGTCGCGCGCCCTCGTCTGGATCGGGGACCGTTCGTACTCCTGGTACCTCTGGCACTGGCCGGTCATCGTCTTCGCGCGACAGCTCGGTGAGTCGCGCTGGATCCTGGTCGCGGCCGCGGTGTTCTCCCTGGTCCCTGCGGCGCTGGCCTACCGGCTCGTGGAGCATCCGATCCACACGAGCATCCGGTGGAACAAGATCCCGGCCGCCATCGCCCTGGGGCTGGCGTGCACGACGGCAACGGTCGCGCTGGGGGGTCTGTTCTGGGCGGGGCAGTCGCAGGCGTGGGGCGACTCACGAATCGCCAGCTACCGCACCCAGCTCGAGGCCTCACACATGGACTCCGCGAACGGCTGCCTCAAGGAGGCTCCGGTCGGCGCCCGGAAGCCCGGTTCGTGCCTGTGGAAGGTCCCCGAGTCCAAGGGCCGCATCCTGCTGATCGGCGACTCCCATGCGGGAGTCCTCGCCGATGCGGTCGTCCCCGCTGCCAACGCCCTGGGGTATGACGCGGAAGTGGCCGTCTTCGGTGGATGCCCGTACAACCTCAGGGCGGTCTACCCGAAGGAAAGCTGTCGCACGTTCAACGAACGGGGCGTGGCCTACCTGAAGCAGCACCGGGGCGAGTACTCCGCGATCGTCACCTCCAGCTCGACGCTGAGCTACGTGCGCCAGGAGTGGCTGGCCGATGGTGCCATCTCGTCCGACACCGACCTCGTGGAGCGGGCAGCCGCCAGCTGGTCCGACGACCTGGCCCAGACGATCACGGACGTGGGCATCCCCACGCTGGTCATCGGGGACGTCCCCCGCTTCGTCGACTTCCCGGAGTGCCTGAGGCCGTCGATCGTGCAGCGGCCCGAGCCCGGGTGCGGTGTGGACCCTGGAGGATCCGAGCTGGAGACGGTCAGGAGAGTCATCTCGCTGGAGCAGGCCAGGGCGGTGACCGACGTCGGGGCCCGCTACTTCGACGCGGCGAGCCTGTTCTGTGCCGACGGCGGGTCCTGCCACGCGATAGGTGGCGACGGCTCGCTGCTGTTCCAGGACTCCGGGCATCTGTCCGTTCACGCTGCCAAGGGAACCGAGCCCGTCGTGGCCCGTGAGATCAAGGCGCTCCTGGGCTAGCGCTCGCCGGGCACCGTCGAATGCCTCGGATGAGGCACGGCGTTGCTGGTGCTCCTGTAGAGGCGATCCAACTCGCTCCAGACCTGCTCGGGCCTGAAGTCGTCGAGCGCACGCTGCCTGGCGCGCGCCCCCATGCGTGCCCGCGCCCCGGGGTCGCTCGCGAGTCTCACCAGCGCTGCCTCGAGGGCCTGCGGGTCATGGGGTGGAACCACCAGCCCCGTCACGCCATCGATGACGCTGTCCACGGCTCCGGTTGCGGTGGTCGTGACCGCAGGCAGGCCTGCGGCGGCGGCCTCGAGGACGACGTTCGGAAAGCCTTCCCTGTGGGTCGGAAGGGCCAGCAGGTCTGCCGCTGCGAGGAGCTGTGACACGCTGCCGCGCCAGCCCAGGTGGATGTGGCGCGGCCCGAGGGCGTCCAGGCCGAGGCTCGAGGTGTCCTCCACGTCACCCTGCGTGACGAGAACGGCTGAGTGCAGGCGCGGCGAGCCGAGAGCCGTGCTCAGCTCTGCGATCCCCTTGTCGCGACGGACGCGCCCGATGTAGGCCACGAGGGTCTGGTGATCTCCGACACCCAGCGCGGCTCGCTCGGACGCCCGGCTGTGTGCCCGCACCTCCTGCCAGATCCGCGCGGCGTCGACGCCGTTGCTACTGCCGTGGGAGATGACCAACGGTTCCTTCCCGGCGCAGAGGTCCAGTCTCATCAGCTCGTCACGAAGGGACGGGCTGACCGCGACGACATGGGTGGCGCACCAGGACGAAAGGCGTTCCATCGACTCGAGCAAGCGCCGGCGCGCGCCGCGCTCGGACTCCAGACGCAGCCCCCGCACCAGGTAGACCCGGGTGGGAACACCGAGGATCCGGCCGGCGACCAACGACAGCAGAGCCGCTTTCGGAGTGCTGGCGTTGAGTACCGCTGGCCGGAGTCGACGAATGAGGCGAAGCCAACGGCTGAACGACCGGAGGTCCTGCCAGAGGCTGATCTCGCGGGCGGTGTGGATCTCGTGGACCGGGACACCCTCTCGGTCGCGCACCTCGTCGACCCCCCTGCCGGGGGAGCACGCCAAGGTGACGTCCCAGCCCTGGTCGGCCATGTACCGCAGCTGGCCGCGCAGGAAGGACTGTGCCACGGAGGGGACGGTGACTGCGTAGAGGAGTCCGGTGCGCTCGACTCGCCGCTGCCGCTTGCGGCTAACCACCGGCACCCACCCGCAGCCCGAGCGCCGTCCACCCAGGCCGGCCCACCGGCGGGCTCCAGCCTGCTCCCGTCAGAGAGCTCTGGGCCTGGGCTTGGCCGAACCAGAGCATGTCCAGCCGCCGGGCGTGGGCCTCGAGCGGGGCGAAGACCCTGGAGGAGAGGCGGGCGAGACCGAGCACGCCCCTGGCCGCGACATCCGGGAGGACGAGGACACGGCGGGCGCCGAAGCTCTCGAGCAGTGTTCGCGTCGTGAGCCCCTCCCACGGATGGATCACGTTCCCCGTGAGGTCGGACGAGGTCGCGAGGAAGGCCAGGGCGTCTGCGACATTCTCCAGCAGCGCCTGCGGCGAAGGTCGCTGGCGGTGTGCCGGCCCGGCAACACTTGCGAGCGGGCTCCGCGCGATCTTGACGAGCGCGCGCGTGATCCGACGATCCGCCGCATGGACGCTCGGTGGACGGTAGGTCGCCAGGGCTCCGGGATCGAAGGCCTTGACCACGACCTCACCAGCAGCCTTCGACTGTGAGTAGGGGGAGAAAGGCTGGACCTCGTCGCTCTCGTCGAGCGTGGGCCTGGTGCCCTGGACGACGGCGCTGCTCACGTGGACCAGCCGGTGCACCCCGGCGAGGGAGCATGCCCGAGCGACCACGCCCGGCAGGACGGCGTTCGCTCCCATCAGCTGCGCCACCTCCCTCGAGGAGGCGTCGGGCATGCCGGCAGCGTTCACGACCACTGCACAACCCGAGAACGCCGCTGCGAGCGTCTGGCTGTCCAGCTCGTGCAGCAGCACAGCCGAGCACGGGTCCTCGCCGGCTGGCAACGTGAGCCGTGGAGCGGGAACCTCCACGACCGTGGCCCCACGGCGGCGCAGTGCCTGACAGACCGCGCGACCGACGAAACCGCTGGCGCCGACGACGCCCACGGACTGCCCCCCACGGGCTGCCCACTGCTCGCCCGGGTTCTCGGAAGGCGTCACGACAGGCCCCTTTCCGGCAGGCGGGTGGCTGCGATGTAGAGGGCGACCACACTCACGGTGATGACTACGGCCAGGCCGGGAGACACGAGGGCCCACGCCACCGTGATGAGGAGGGACAGGGCCGCGAACACGCTCGAGACGGTGGTGTGGCTCAACCCGTTTCGGGAGACGAGCCGTTGGTAGACGTGCTCACGGTGGGCCTCCAAGAGGTTCTCCCCCCGCGCCGCGCGCCGCACGAGGGTCCAGCCTGAGTCGGCCACATGGAGGAAGAGCGGGGCGCTGACGGCCACGACGCTGCTCCCACTGGCCCACGCGATGATGATTCCCGAGGCAGCCAGGGCGCCGAACAGGTAGCTTCCCGAGTCGCCGAGGAAGAGGCGAGCGCCCGGAACGTTCCAGGGAAGGAAGCCCAGGGCTGCACCGGCAGTCGCTGCGCCCAGGACCGAGAGGGCCGCCACTCCGTCGCGATGCCCGATCACGAGGGCCCCGACCCCCCACACGCTGATGGTGAGCGCCGTGATGCCGTTGATGCCGTCCATGAAGTTCACGACATTCACAGCAACTGCCGCGACAGCAGCGCCCACGAAGATCCCGCGAACACCCCCCAGGGTCGCTCCCACGACTCCTCCGGCCAGGCACTGGGCCAGCAGCCGGGGCAGCGCCGGCAGGCTCACCCGGTCGTCCGCGAAGCCCACGAGGGCCAGTCCCGCGCACGCCAGTGTGGCCACCCACCCGACGTCCAAGCCGCGCCACGAGCCAACACAGGACGCAAGCAGCACCCCGATCAAGCAGGCCAACCCTCCGCCTCGCGGCACCAGGGCCACATGGGAGGAGCGATGGTTGGGGATGTCGAGAATCCCGTACCGGTGGGCCGCCCGGCGCACCAAGGGGGAGAGGCCCGCTGTGACCAGCAGCCCCGTCAGCAGCTCAAGCACCGGACTAGTCGCCCCTGCCAGCGGTGGCGACGCGGGCGGCCCCGGTGGACTCGCGTCGCATCCACTCCGCAGCGAGGTGGTTGGAGTCGATCCGCACGGAGCTGACGGCGGCAGTGGCGAGCGAGGGAACGTCGACGCTGGACACCAGGCGGTGGGCCGTGTCACGGCGGTCCTCGTCGTCGGAGAAGAGCTCCTCGCCAAGTTTCTCGCCCGGCCGCAAGCCGGTGAACACGATGTCGATGTCGCGGCGGCCGGACATCCGGATCAGGGTGCGGGCGACGTCGACGATCTTCACCTGCTCGCCCATGTCGAGGACCATCACCTCGCCGTCGCGGCCGATGGAAGCCGCCTCGAGGACGAGCTGGCAGGCTTCGGGGATGAGCATGAAGTAACGCTCGACGTCGGGGTGGGTGACCGTGATCGGGCCACCACGCTCGATCTGGGCGGTGAAGGCGTGCACGACTGATCCGCGCGAGCCCAGGACGTTGCCGAACCGCACCGAGACGTACCGCCCCGGGAAGGAGCCCGCGAAGTCGGCCGTGAGTCGCTCTGCCACCCGCTTGCTGTGGCCCAGGACGCAGATCGGGTTGGCGGCCTTGTCGGTCGAGATGTTGACGAAGGTGCCCACGCCGGTCTCGGCGGCGGCGTGCAGGACGTTGAGGGTGCCCAGGACGTTGGTGTAGAAGGCCTCAAGGGGATGGGACTCGAGCAGGGGCAGGTGCTTGAGTGCCGCCGCATGGAAGACGATGTCGGGTCGGGCGCGCCCGAAGGCCCGATTCAGGGCTTCTCGGTCGCGGATGCTGGCGAGGATGAGCTCGTCGCTGTCGAGCAGGCCGTTGCCGTGAAGGCTCATCTGGGTCCCCTGCAGGCCGGACTCGTCGCGGTCGAGCAGGAAGAGCTTGTCGGGCCCGAAGCGGGCGATCTGGCGGCAGAGCTCTGAGCCGATCGACCCACCGGCTCCCGTGACGAGGATCCGCTTGCCGGCGATCTGCTCGGCGATGACGGCCATGTCGAGCTCGACGGGCCGACGGCCGAGCAGGTCCGCGACGTCGACGTTGCGCAGGTCGCCCGCGGTTGGACGCCCGCCGATGATGTCGCGGATCGGCGGCAGCGTGAGCACCTTGAGGCCGGCGTCCTCGCCGAGGGCGACCAGGTCACGGATGGTGCTTGCCTCGGCCAGGGGGAGGGCGATGATGAGGGTGTCGGCGTCGTGCTTGGCGGCCACCCGGCCCATGTCGGTGCGCGTGCCGCGGACCTTGACGCCCTCGATGCGTAGGCGAGCTTTGGCCTTGTCGTCGTCGAGCAGCGCGACGGGGAGGTAGCCGCTGCCCACGTCACGGATCAGGCTCCGGGTCAGGCGGCGACCCGCCTCGCCGGCGCCGAAGACGATGGCCCGCTGTTCCTCGCTGTGCGCCAGCGCTTGGCGCGACCGGATCGATCGGATGATGAAACGAGCAGCGAACATCCCCAGCATGGCGAACGCAGGCGCCGTGAACGGCACGCTCCTGGGGATGGGACCGAGGTGGAGCGCGAAGACGAGGACCATGAGGACCAAGGTCGTCAGTACGACCGTGCGACCCACGTCGTTGGTCTCCTCGAAGGAGCCGCGCTCGTGCCCGACGGCGTAGGGGCCGACGAAGGCGCCGAAGCCCACCTGGGCCGTCACGGCTGCGACCGCGAGCCAGAGCAGGGGTGCCGTGAGGACCAGGTCGAGGACCAGGTCGTAGCGGAGCCAGGCCGCGAGGAAGATCGCCACGGCCCAGGCGAAGGAGTCGATCAGCGCCCAGATCCACCGGTTGAACCGCTCGCGTCGAGCGACGGTGCGTGGCGGCATCCCCGGGTCCTTCCGTGTTCGCGTGTTTGACGAGCAAACCGTTCATTCGGCTTGGCCGCGGCAAGTTTACAGGTCAACCACGCGTTCACCTGACCGGACATGTCGTCACAACGGGCAATTTCTCCGTGAGGGGTCCGGCTCAACCCAGCGAGCGGTAGAACGAGACGCACTCGTCGTAACGGGGGAGCAAGCCGCTCTGGAGGGCCTCGGCGAGGGACGGGGCAGCGCCGTCCTTGGCGGAGAGGAGGGGTGCCGACATCCCCTCGGGCAGGACGAGTCCGACCTCGGGGTCGAGGGGGTGTATGCCGTGCTCCCTGGCCGGCGCGTAGGGGGCTGTCACGAGGTACATGGCCGTCGTGTGGTCCTCGAGGGCCGCGAACGCGTGACCCATGCCCTCGGGGAGGTAGACGGCCCGCCGGTCCCTGGTGTCGAGCAGGACCGAGTCCCACTGGCCGAAGGTGGGTGAGCCGACCCGGATGTCCACCACGTAGTCGACGATCGAACCGGTCATCACGGTGACGTACTTCGCCTGCGACGGCGGGACGTCGGCGAAGTGGATGCCTCGGACCGTCCCGCGGGACGAGACCGAGACGTTGGTCTGGACGATCTGGGGCCGGTGGCCGATGTTCTCGGCCAGCAGGTCTCCCCGAAATGCCTCGAGGAAGGCGCCACGTTCGTCGCCGATGACGGTGGGGGTGATCTCGAACGCGTCCGCGATCTTCAGGGGACGGATCTGCATCAGCGTGCCTGGTCCGCCGGGTCGTCCAGCAGGCCCTGCAGGTAGCCGCCGTAGCCGCTCTTGGCGAGGGACTGCGCGGCTGTGGCGAGCTGCTGGTCGTCGATCCAGCCGTTGCGCCAGGCGATCTCCTCGGGGCAGCCGATCTTCTGGCCCTGGCGGCTCTCGACGACGTGGACGAACTGTGACGCGTCCATCAGGCCCTCGAAGGTGCCCGTGTCCAGCCACGCCGTGCCCCGTTCCAGGACGGTCACCATGAGGTCGCCCCGGTCGAGGTAGGCGTTGTTGACGCCGGTGATCTCGAGCTCGCCGCGCGCGCTGGGTTCGAGCTCGCGGGCGATGCCGACGACGTCGTTGTCGTAGAAGTACAGCCCCGGCACGGCGTAGTTGGACTTCGGCTCGGCGGGCTTCTCCTCGATCGAGATGGCCCGCCGTTGCGCGTCGAACTCGACGACGCCGTAGGCCGAGGGCTCGGTCACGTGGTAGGCGAAGATGTGCCCACCCCGGACGTCCGTGTTGGAGCGCAGGGCGGTGCCGAGCCCCGCGCCGTAGAAGATGTTGTCGCCGAGGACCAGCGCCACCGAGTCGGAGCCGATGAAGTCGGCGCCGATGACGAACGCCTGGGCCAGGCCCTCCGGACGGGGCTGCGCGGCATACGACAGCTGCACGCCCCACTGGGAGCCGTCCCCGAGAAGCCGCTCGAACTGGCCCTGGTCGTCCGGGGTGGTGATGACCAGGACCTCCCTGATGCCGGCCATCATGAGCGTGGACAACGGGTAGTAGACCATCGGCTTGTCATAGACGGGCATCAGCTGCTTGCTGATCCCGAGCGTGATCGGGTGCAGGCGCGTGCCGGAGCCGCCAGCCAGGATGATCCCCTTCATGCTGGTCACGGTACTGGAGCAGGCCTCGGCGGGTGTGCCGGCATCGGTACGCTCTGTGCCCGTGAAGGTCCTCGTCACCGGCGGCGCCGGGTTCATCGGCAGCAACTTCGTCCTGCGCTCGCGAGAGGTGCGTCCGGACTGGCGGCTCACCGTGCTGGACTCGATGACGTATGCCGCCAACCTCACCTCCCTCGACCCCGTCGCGGGCGAGGTCGAGGTGGTCAAGGGCTCGGTCACCGACGCCGACCTGGTCGACGAGCTGGTGGCAGCCCACGACGTCGTCGTGCACTTCGCGGCCGACTCGCACAACGACAACTCGCTCGACGACCCGTGGCCGTTCATCGACACCAACGTCATCGGCACGTACCAGCTCGTGCAGGCCGTCCGCCGCCACGACAAGCGCCTGCACCACATCTCCACGGACGAGGTCTACGGCGACCTCGAGCTGGACGACCCGGCTCGCTTCACCGAGACCACGCCGCTCAACCCGTCGAGCCCCTACTCCGCGTCCAAGGCGAGCGCAGACCTGTTGGTTCGGGCCTGGATCCGCTCGTTCGGGCTCAAGGCCACCCTCTCGAACTGCTCCAACAACTACGGCCCGCGCCAGCACGTCGAGAAGTTCATCCCGCGCCAGGTCACCGGGGTCATCGACGGCGTGAGGCCCAAGCTGTACGGCGCCGGGCTGAACGTCCGCGACTGGATCCACGTCGACGACCACAACGACGCCGTGATCGCGATCATCGAGCAGGGCAGGCTCGGCGAGACCTACCTCATCGGGGCCGACGGCGAGATGAACAACAGGGACGTGGTGGGGCTGATCCTCGAGCTGATGGGCAAGCCGGCGGACTGGTTCGACCTGGTGCCGGACCGCCCGGGTCACGACCTGCGCTACGCCATCGACTCCACCAAGCTGCGCGCCGAGACCGACTGGCGCCCCAGGCATCCCGACGTGCGGTCGGGCCTCGCCGACACGATCGCGTGGTACCAGGAGAACGAGGACTGGTGGCGCACCGCCAAGGTCGTCGCCGAGTCCCGCTACGAGCGGCTGGGTCGCTGATGTCGCGCTGGCTCGTCACGGGCGCCAAGGGCATGCTGGGCCAGGACCTGCAGGCGGTGCTCGCCGACGCCGGCGTCGACAGGAAGCACGTCACGGCACGGGCGCGGGCCGACCTCGACGTCACCGACCCCGACGCGGTCCGCGCGGCCGTCCGCGGGCACGACCTCGTGGTGAACTGCGCCGCCTACACCGCAGTCGACGACGCGGAGTCCCATGAGGCGCAAGCCTTCGCGGTCAACGCGGTCGGCGCCTCCAACGTCGCGAACGCGTGTCGTGAGACCGGCGCCCGCCTCGTGCACGTCTCCACCGACTACGTGTTCTCCGGCGACGCCACCGAGCCGTATGCCGAGGACGCCCCCCTCGCGCCCCTCTCGGCCTACGGGCGGAGCAAGGCTGCGGGGGAGTGGGCCGTGCTGGCGCACTGCCCCCGCGCGTGGATCGTGAGGACCGCCTGGCTGTACGGCCGCGGCGGCCCGAACTTCGTCTCCACGATGGCCAGGCTCGCCGGCGAACGCGAGACGCTGGCCGTGGTCGACGACCAGCGCGGCCAGCCCACCTGGACCGTGGACGTCGCGCGGGCCATCCTGCGACTCGTGGCGGCCGATGCGCCGTTCGGGGTGTGGCACGCCACGAGCCAGGGCGACACGACGAAGCACGGGCTCACGCGCGCGATCTTCGAGGAGCTCGGTCTCGACCCGGCGAGGGTCACCCCGACCACGTCGGACGCCTTTCCCCTGCCGGCGCCTCGCCCGGCCTACTCCGTGCTCGGACACGATGCCTGGCGGATGACGCGGATCGCCATGCTCCCCCCGTGGCGCGAAAGCCTCGCGCAGGCCCTTCCGGACCTGGTGGGCGGCCGCTCAGCGAGGGGCTGAGCGCCGCAGCAGGCGCCGACGCCTGACCAGCACGAGGGCGGCGCGGGGGAGGGCTGCGGCGCCCCGGCCCCACCGTGTCGCGTGCAGCCGGGCCAGCTGCGCTCGCGTCAGGTCGTCAGCGAGGTGAGAGCTGACGAGGTACTCACGCGGCGGGAACAGGGCACGTCCCACGGTGGCAGGCTTGGAGCGCATGGGGGCCTGCTGGACCTCGGCCAACCAGGCCGTCGACCTGCCCAGGCCGGCCTGGCGCAGCTGCCAGTCACCCAGGCGACGCAGCTCGGGCGCCGTCAGGGGATGCGGGCGCACTCCGAGGCGGGAGAGCAGGGTGGCCGCGGACCCGCTGCACCCCGTCTCCCGGGCCAGCAGGGCAAGCGACGCGGCCGCGTCGGGAGCCAGTGGGGCCGCACGGGTGAGGTGCTCGAGGTCGGCGCGGCTCTGGTCCCGGCCTTCGTCGCGCAGTGCGTGCAGCCCGACGACGAGGGCCTGGCCGTCCGCGTCCGGGGTCGGTATGTCCTGACCGGCCACCTCGACCGTCGTGCGCCGCTGCCACAGGGCCTCGAAGACCTGCTGGGGCGGCGCCAGGAAGCCGGGGAAGTTGTAGTGCACGTCGAGGTCGCACGGCCACTCGCGGTGGATGTAGTGGGCCGAGTGGTCGAACACGATGTCGCCGACCCTCCTGCGGGTGCCAACCGGCCCGCGCGGGACCCAGCCCGCCGACTCGATGGCGGCACACACGTCGGCGAAGGCTGGTGGGTCCACGAGGACGTCGACGTCGGTGGAGGGGCGGTCCGGCCGGACGCCCAGCGCCACGGCAGTGGGTCCCTTGATGAACAGCACGCGGGCGCCTGCCCGCTCGGCGAGGCGCGCCACGAGCGCATGCGCCAGGAGCACCGCCTCGTGTTGCTGCAGCGTCGCCCTCACCGTCGGAGTATGACATCGGCCACGGCGACGCGTTCCGGCTTCCGGCTAGGGTCGGCACCATGCTTGCCGTCTATGCCGCCAGCCAGTCCGCCGACGACCCGCTGTCCGGGCTCCAGGTCGGGCAGCGCCCCGAGCCGGAGCCGCGCGAGGGCTGGACCACGGTCACGCTGAGGACGGCAGGGCTCAACCACCACGACGTCTGGTCGCTGCGCGGTGTGGGCCTGCCGGCCG
Organism: Pedococcus sp. P2_E4; assembly: GCF_056403935.1. NCBI lineage: Bacteria > Bacillati > Actinomycetota > Actinomycetes > Micrococcales > Intrasporangiaceae > Pedococcus > Pedococcus sp. P2_E4. The sequence continues at coordinate 25,393 of NZ_JBFUEO010000036.1, forward strand.
ACCGGCTGCCGATGATCCTCGGCTGCGACGGGGCCGGGGTGGACGAGGACGGTGCCGAGGTGATCGTCCACGCCGTCATCCCCAGCGACGGGTGGCGTGGCGACGAGACCCTCGACCCCCGGCGCACGCTGCTGTCCGAGCTCCACGACGGCACGCTCGCCCAGCAGGTCGCGGTGCCGCGCGGCAACCTCGTCCCCAAGCCCGAGGGGCTCAGCTGGGAGCACGCGGCCTGCCTGTCGACGGCCTGGCTCACGGCATACCGGATGTTGTTCACCAACGCGGCACTCACTCCCGGGGCGACCGTCCTGGTGCAGGGGGCCGGCGGTGGCGTCGCCACCGCGCTCGTCCAGCTGGGCTCGGCAGCCGGCTACCGCATGTGGGTCACGAGCCGGGACGACGCCAAGGGCGCCCGGGCCGTCGAGATCGGCGCCGACCGGGCCTTCGGCAACGGTGAGCGGCTGCCCGAGCGGGTGGACGCCGTCATGGAGACGGTGGGTGCTGCCACGTGGTCGCACTCGGTCAACTCGCTCAACCCCGGTGGCGTCATCGTCATCTCTGGGGCGACGTCCGGGGACGCCCCTGCCAAGGCCGAGCTGACCAAGATCTTCTTCAAGCAGCTGCGCGTCGTCGGCTCGACCATGGGCACTCGCACCGAGCTGCAGCGGCTTGCGTCCTTCGTGACCCTGAACGGCATCGAGCCGGTGGTCGACAGCGTCCTGCCCCTCGAGCGCGCCCGTGAGGGTTTCGCCGCGATGGCCGCCGGCGAGGTCTTCGGGAAGGTCGTGTTCACGGTCTCGTAACACCGGCGATTCGTGAACGACGGGACGGTGACGTAGAAAGGGGGAATGGAATACCCCGACTCGCCCAAGGACGCCATCGACCCGCGGTGGACGAACTACCTGCATGCGGAGTCTGCTGCCGGGCCTTCGGGTAACCAGCAAGGCGACCCGGCTGCTCCGCTGGGCGACGCGATGAGGGCGATCATCGAACCCTGGCAGGCGGGACTCCGGGGCTCCCGCGAGACCCTCGAGGCGCTGCGCGCGCTCGCCGACCGGGTGCTCTGAGCACCAGGCGTCAACTGGGCGAGATCTGCAGCCAGTCGTACCAGCCGTTGTGCAGCACCAGCCAGGCGATCAGGCCGTAGCCGGCCTGGCCGGGGTGGTGGGCGTGACGGCTCGAGGCGAGGTCGCTCTGCCACTGGTCGTGGCCCAGCAGCGGGGCGAAGCAGTCGACGAACGGGACCCCGCGGCGCGAGCAGACGTCGGCCTGGGCGTCGACGAGGACGTCGAGCTTGGCGTTGAGCTCGCTGTCGTCCACGGGGGTGGGGCTCACCACGAAGGTCCCGATGCCGGCGCTGGCGGCGTCGTCGAGGATGTTGGCGAGGTTGAGCCGGTGCCGGGCCAGCGTCACGCCTGTGGCTGCGTCGTTGCCGCCGACCGAGACCACGAGCCGCTTCTCAGCGCGCCCCTGCCAGCGGGGAGCGGCCTCCTGCTGCCAGCGGGCGAGCACGTCGGCCGTGGTGTCGCCACGGACCCCGAGGTTGTAGGCGGTGAGCTCGAGGTCGGCGTCGTGCGTGCGGCCGACGACGCGAGACACCCAGCCCTGACCCTTGGGATCGCCCACGCCGGCGACGATCGAGTCGCCGACGAAGACGAGGCCGACGTCACGGGGGCCGTCGGCGACGACCTGGAACTCGGCACTCGGGGTGAAGGTGGGGTCGCTCACGCGTCAGTCCTCTTCGTCGTCGAGTCGGGCGAGCCAGGTGGCCAGCCGCTCGACGGGGGTCTCGAACTCGGGAAACAGGTCCACGAAGGTGCGCAGCTGCTCCGCCAGCCACTCGAAGGAGACGTCTTCTTCCCCTCGGCGAGCGACCAGCTCCTCGATGCCGCGATCCGTGAAGTACACGCCTGCAAGGTTAACGGGGGTATGCCGCGTGGCTGAGCCAGCCACGCGGCATACCCGCCGTCGTTCGGGGTGAGGTGGGCGTCAGCGGGCGAAGGCTGCGGCGATGAGCTCGGCCTGCTGCTCGGCGTGGCGCTTGCTCGACCCGGTGGCCGGCGAGGCGGACGCCTTGCGGGAGACGACCCGCAGGACGCGGTTCTCGCCGTGCTCGGCCAGCCCTGCGGGCAGGTTGAGCGCCATGAACGGCCACGCACCCTGGTTCTGCGGCTCGTCCTGCACCCACACCACGTCGGCGTTCGGGTACTGCGCGAGCTCGGCAGCGATCGCCTCGCTCGGCACGGGGGCGAGCTGCTCGACCCGGATGATCGCGGTCTGCGTGTCGCCGGCCTTGTCGCGCGCGGCCTCGAGGTCGTAGACGACCTTGCCGGAGGCCAGCAGCACCCGGGTCACGGCGCCCTTGTCGAGCGTCGCGCGGTCGGGCAGCACCGGGCGGAACGTGCCGGTCGTGAAGTCCTCGACCGCGCTCGCCGCCGCCTTGAGGCGCAGCATCGACTTCGGGGTGAAGACGATGAGCGGCCGACGCGGACGCGCGTAGGCCTGACGACGCAGCAGGTGGAAGTAGCTCGCGGGCGTCGACGGGTAGGCCACGGTCATGTTGTCCTCGGCGCACATCTGCAGGAAGCGCTCGATGCGGGCGGAGGAGTGGTCGGGGCCCTGGCCCTCGTAGCCGTGGGGGAGCAGCAGCACGACCGACGAGCGCTGGCCCCACTTCTGCTCGGACGAGGAGATGAACTCGTCGATGATCGTCTGCGCGCCGTTGAGGAAGTCGCCGAACTGCGCCTCCCACAGCACGAGTGCGTCGGGGCGCTCGACGGAGTAGCCGTATTCGAAGCCCATGGCGGCGAACTCCGACAGGAGCGAGTCGTAGACCCAGAACCTGGCCTGGCCCTCGCCGAGGTACAGCAGCGGGGTCCACTCCTCGGCGGTGCTCTTGTCGATGAGGACCGCGTGCCGCTGCACGAACGTGCCGCGACGGCTGTCCTGGCCGGCCAGGCGCACGGGAGTGCCCTCCATCAGCAGGGAGCCGAACGCGGCCAGCTCGCCGGTCGCCCAGTCGATGCCGCCCTCGCGGGTGGATGCGGCGCGCTTCTCCATGGCCTGCTGGAGCTTGGGGTGCACCGTGAAGCCCTGCGGCGGGTTGGTGAACGCGTCGCCGATGTGGGCCAGCTGGTCGGGCGTGATCGCCGTCTCGGTGGCCGAGCGCGTGGTCTGGTCGCTGGCCTGTGCGGTCGGCGGCTCGAGACCGGAGTGGCCCTCGGCGTCGGTGCCGGCGAGGGTGGGGTCGCTCGCCTCGACCGCGGCCTCCCTGAGGGCCTCCTTGGTCTCGACGAAGACCCGCTCGAGCTGCTGCTGGTAGTCGCGCAGCGCGCCCTCGGCGTCCTCCTGGCTGATGTCACCCCTGCCGATCAGCGACTCGGTGTAGAGCTTGCGGACCGAGCGCTTGGCCTCGATGAGGTTGTACATCAGCGGCTGGGTCATCGAGGGGTCGTCGCCCTCGTTGTGACCACGGCGCCGGTAGCAGACCATGTCGATGACGACGTCCTTGTTGAACGTCTGGCGGAACTCGTAGGCGAGCTCGGCCACGCGGACGCACGCCTCGGGGTCGTCGCCGTTCACGTGGAAGATCGGCGCCTGGATCATGCGGGCGACGTCGGTGGAGTAGGTCGAGGACCGCGACGCGCTCGGCGACGTCGTGAAGCCGACCTGGTTGTTGATGACCACGTGGATCGTGCCGCCCGTGCGGTAGCCACGCAGCTGGCTCAGGTTGAGCGTCTCGGCGACCACGCCCTGGCCCGCGAACGCCGCGTCACCGTGGAGCAGCAGCGGCAGGACCGTGAAGTCCTCGCCGGCGAGGTCGAGCCGGTCCTGCTTGGCACGGGTGATGCCCTCGAGCACCGGGTTGACCGCCTCGAGGTGGGACGGGTTGGCGGCGAGGTAGACCTTGGTCTTGCTGCCGTCCTCGGCGACGAACTCGCCCTCCGTGCCCAGGTGGTACTTCACGTCGCCGGAGCCCTGCACGGACTTCGGGTCCTGCTTGCCCTCGAACTCACGGAAGATCTGCCCGTAGGACTTGCCCGCGATGTTGGCGAGCACGTTGAGGCGTCCGCGGTGCGGCATGCCGATGCAGACCTCGTCCATGGAGTCCGCGGCGGCGCGGCACAGGATGCGGTCGAGCAGCGCGATGACCGACTCGCCACCCTCGAGGCTGAACCGCTTCTGGCCGACGAACTTGGTCTGCAGGAACGTCTCGAACGCCTCGGCGGCGTTGAGCCGGCGCAGGATGCGCAGCTGCTCGTCGGGACCGGGCTTGGCGTAGCCGACCTCGATCTTGGCCTGCAGCCAGCGGCGCTGCTCGGGGTCCTGGATGTGCATGTACTCGGTGCCGATCGTGCGGCAGTACGAGTCACGCAGGATGCCGAGGATCTTGCGCAGCCGCAGCATCGGCGCCCCGCCGAAGCCGCCGGTCGCGAAGTCGCGCTCGAGGTCCCACAGGGTGAGGCCGTGCGACGTGACGTCGAGGTCGGGGTGGCGGCGCTGGCGGTACTCCAGCGGGTCGGTGTCGGCCATCAGGTGGCCTCGCACGCGGTAGGCGTGGATCAGCTCCTGGACGCGAGCCGTCTTGTTGACGTCGTCGTCGTGGTGGGCGGAGATGTCCTGCACCCAGCGCACCGGCTCGTAGGGCAGCCGCAGGGACTCGAAGATCTCGTCGTAGAAGCCGTTCTCGCCGAGCAGCAGCTGGTGCACGATCCGCAGGAAGTCGCCGGACTGGGCGCCCTGGATGATGCGGTGGTCGTAGGTGCTCGTCAGGGTGAGGATCTTCGAGACGGCGTTGCGGTTGAGGGTCTCCTGGCTCGCGCCCTGCCACTCCGCGGGGTACTCGAGGGCGCCGACGCCGATGATCGCGCCCTGGCCGGACATCAGGCGCGGGACCGAGTGGACGGTGCCGATGGTGCCGGGGTTGGTCAGCGTCAGGGTCGTGCCCTGGAAGTCCTCGACGGTGAGCTTGCCGCCACGCGCCTTGCGGACGATGTCCTCGTAGGCCGTCCAGAAGTGCGCGAAGTCCATCGCCTCGGCGGCCTTGATGCTGGGGACGAGCAGCTGGCGGGTGCCGTCGGGCTTGGCCATGTCGATGGCCAGGCCGAGGTTGACGTGACCGGGGACGACGAGTGCCGGCTTGCCGTTCTCCTCGGTGAAGCCGTTGTTCATCTCGGGCATGTGGCCCAGCGCCTTGACCAGCGCGTAGCCGATGAGGTGCGTGAACGAGACCTTGCCGCCCCGCGAACGGGCGAGGTGGTTGTTGATGACGACCCGGTTGTCGATCAGCAGCTTGGCCGGGACGGCGCGCACGCTCGTCGCGGTGGGGACCGTCAGGGAGGCCTCCATGTTGGTGACCGTGCGCGCGCTCGCGCCACGCAGCGGCCGGACCTCGGGGCCCTGGGTGGCGCTGGCGGCCCGGGGTGCCTCGGGTTCACGAGGCTTGGGCATCTCCTTGGCCGCGGCGCTGTCGCCTCCGGTGCCGGCTTCTTTGTCCTCGGGCTTGTCGGCGGTCGCCTTGTCGCTCTGGGCGTCGGGCTTGTCCGTGGTGCTCGCCTGCTTCTGGACCGCGGCCGCCGAGTTCGGGGCGGGGGCGGTGGCGGCCTGCGGGGCCGGGG
>NZ_JBFUEO010000037.1:0-30359 GCF_056403935.1 Pedococcus sp. P2_E4
AAGAAGGCGGCACCGGCCAAGAAGGCGGCACCGGCCAAGAAGGCGGCACCGGCCAAGAAGGCGGCACCGGCCAAGAAGGCGGCACCGGCCAAGAAGGCGGCACCGGCCAAGAAGGCGGCACCGGCCAAGAAGGCGGCACCGGCCAAGAAGGCGGCACCGGCCAAGAAGGCGGCACCGGCCAAGAAGGCGGCACCGGCCAAGAAGGCGGCACCGGCCAAGAAGGCGGCCGCACCCGCCACGAAGGCCGCCCCGGCGAAGAAGGCGGTTCCTGCCAAGACGGCGGCACCCGCCAGCAAGTCCGTGCCGGCGAGGAAGACCGCTCCCACCCGCGCGCTGCGGGTTCGTGACGACGAGTCGCCCTGGACCGCCAAGGAGCTTCGCGAGATCCGCGGCGGCATCGAGGCCGACGTGGCGCACCTGCGCCAGGAGATCAGCGTCGCCGAGGCCGACCTCGTCGGGTTGATGCGGGACGCCGGCGACGGCGCCGGTGACGACCAGGCCGACGCGGGAGCCAAGACGTTCGAGCGCGAGCAGGAGATCTCGTTGGCCAACAACGCCCGCGAGATGCTGGACCAGAACCTCCACGCGCTGGAGCGACTCGACGACGGCACCTACGGGATCTGCGAGTCGTGCGGCAACCCGATCGGCAAACTTCGCCTTCAGGCCGCTCCTCGTGCGACCCTATGCGTGACATGCAAGACGAAGCAGGAGCGCCGCTGACCGCGGCCCACGAGTCCACCCCCGCCGCCCACCCCGCCCAGCACCGCCGCAGCAGCCTGTTCCTGCTCATGGGGGCCACTGCCGTGGTGTCCTACGCCGCCGACCAGGCCACGAAGGTCTGGGCGCTTAACAGGCTGACCCCCGGCGACCCGGTCGAGCTGGTCGGGGAGTTCATCCGCCTCAACCTGATCCGCAACGCCGGAGCCGCGTTCTCCATCGGCAACGGCGCCACCTGGATCATGACCCTCATCGCCTGCGGTGTCCTGGTCTTCATCCTGGCCACCGCACGCCGCATCGGCAGTCGCGGCTGGGCGTGGGCACTCGGCCTCCTGCTGGGTGGGTCCTTGGGCAACCTCACGGACCGGATGGTGCGCAGCCCCGGTCCGGGGCGGGGTCACGTGGTCGACTTCATCGACTACTTCGGCCTGTTCATCGGCAACGTCGCCGACATCGCGATCGTGGGCGCGGCCGCGCTGATCGCCGTCCTCGCGATGCGAGGCATCGGCGTCGACGGCCAGCACCCGCACCACGGGCGCCACGAGGCGGGGAACTGATGGCTGAGAACCGCACCCTCTTCGTCCCGGACGGGCTCGAGGGCGAGCGCGTCGACGCGGCCCTCGCCCGGCTCTTCGGGGTCTCGCGGACCAAGGCCGCCGACCTGGCCGTCGCCGGCGAGGTCCAGCTCAACCACCAGCCGGCTGGCAAGTCCGACCGCGTGAGTGCCGGAGACCTGCTCGAGGTGGTCCTGCCGACCGCCGAGGACAGCCCCACGCTCCAGGTCATCGCCGAGCCGGTTCCCGGGATGTCGATCATCCACGACGACGACGACCTCGTCGTGGTCGACAAGCCCGTGGGTGTGGCCGCCCACCCCAGCGTCGGCTGGACCGGTCCCACCGTGGTCGGCGGGCTGGCGGCCGCGGGCTACCGCATCGCGACCAGTGGCGCGAGCGAGCGCCAGGGCATCGTGAGCCGGCTCGACGTGGGCACCTCGGGGTTGATGGTGGTCGCCAAGTCCGAGTACGCCTACAGCGTGCTCAAGCAGGCCTTCCGGTCCCGCACCGTCGACAAGAAGTACCACGCCCTGGTCCAGGGCCTGCCCGACCCGGTCGTGGGGACGATCGACGCCCCGATCGGGCGCCACCCCGGTCACGACTACAAGTTCGCGGTCATGGAGAAGGGCAAGCCGAGCGTCACCCACTACGAGGTCATCGAGGCGTTCCGGGCGGCGTCCCTGCTCGACATCCACCTCGAGACGGGGCGGACCCACCAGATCCGCGTGCACTTCAGTGCCCTGCACCACCCGTGCGCCGGTGACCTGACCTATGGCGCGGACCCCAAGCTGGCGGCGCGGCTGGGTCTGGACCGGCAGTGGCTGCACGCCGTGGGCCTCGGGTTCGACCACCCCGGCACCGGCAAGTACGTCACGTTCGAGAGCCCGTACCCCACGGACCTCGAGCGCGCGCTCGACCTGCTCTAGACCCGGTGAGGTATGCCGTGGAGCTGGCTCCACGGCATACCACGTGCCTCATCCGTCACAGTCAGGCGCGTCCCTTAGGGGATGTCGGGACCCCGACCTAGGATCACTTCTGATGTCCCCCCAGATCGCCTCCGGCACTTCCAGCAGCGACTCGTTCGTCCACCTCCACGTGCACACCGAGTACTCCATGCTCGACGGCGCGGCCAGGATCGGGGACCTGTTCACCCGGGCGGCCGAGATGGGCATGCCCGCCCTGGCGACGACCGACCACGGGTACGTCTTCGGGGCCTACGAGTTCTGGAAGAAGGCCCAGGGCACGGGCGTCAAGCCGATCATCGGCGTCGAGGCGTACGTCACGCCGGGCACCCACCGCACCGACAAGACCCGTGTGAAGTGGGGCGAGGAGCATCAGTCCGGCGACGACGTGTCCGGCTCCGGCGCCTACACCCACATGACGCTGCTGGCCAAGAACAACAACGGTCTGCACAACCTCTTCCGGCTCGACTCCCAGGCCAGCCTCGACCAGGTCTACGCGAAGTGGCCGCGCATGGACCGCGAGCTGCTGTCGACCTACGGCCAGGGGCTGATCGCGACCACGGGCTGCCCCTCCGGCGAGGTCCAGACCCGGCTGCGGCTGGGCCACTACAAGGAGGCCGTGGCCGCCGCCGCCGACTTCCGCGACATCTTCGGCGCCGAGAACTACTTCTGCGAGCTCATGGACCACGGGCTCGACATCGAGCGGCGCGTCCAGAAGGACCTGCTCCGCCTCGCCCGCGACCTCGGTCTGCCGCTCGTCGCGACCAACGACCTGCACTACACCAGCCCCGAGGACGCCAAGGCGCACTCGGCGCTGCTGTGCGTGCAGTCCGGGTCGACGCTCATGGACCCGGGCCGGTTCAAGTTCGACGCCGACGACTTCTACCTCAAGAGCCCCGCCGAGATGCGGCACACCTGGCGCGAGCTGCCCGAGGCCTGCGACAACACGTTGCTGATCGCCGAGATGTGCGACATCTCGTTCACCGAGGGTGAGGGCCGGTTCATGCCGCGGTTCCCCTGCCCGCCCGGGGAGAACGAGGAGAGCTGGTTCATCAAGGAGGTCCAGACGGGCCTCATCGAGCGGTTCCCCGGCGGCGTCCCCGACTACGCCACCAAGCAGGCGAGGTTCGAGACCGACGTCATCGTCTCCAAGGGCTACGCCGGCTACTTCCTCGTCGTCGCCGACTTCATCAACTGGGCCAAGAAGAACGGCATCCGGGTCGGTCCGGGCCGTGGCTCCGGCGCCGGGTCGATGTGCGCCTACGCGATGAAGATCACCGACCTCGACCCGATCCCGCACGGGCTGATCTTCGAGCGGTTCCTCAACCCCGAGCGCATGTCGATGCCCGACTTCGACGTCGACTTCGACGAGCGCCGGCGCGGTGAGGTCATCCGCTACGTGACGGAGAAGTATGGCGCGGAGCGCGTCGCGCAGATCGTCACCTACGGCACCATCAAGGCCAAGCAGGCCGTCAAGGACGCCGCCCGGGTGATGGGTCACCCGTTCAACGTCGGCGAGGCGCTGACCAAGGCGATGCCGCCGGACGTCATGGGCAAGGGCGTGCCGCTCTCCGAGATCTACAACAAGGAGCACAAGCGCTACGGCGACGGCACCGAGTTCCGGGCCCTCGTGCAGACCGAGAGCCACTACCAGGAGATCGTCGACACGGCCCTCGGTCTCGAGGGCCTCAAGCGCCAGTGGGGCGTCCACGCCGCAGGCGTCATCATGTCCAGCGAGCCGCTGATCGACGTCATCCCGATCATGCGCCGGCTGCAGGACGGGCAGGTGATCACGCAGTTCGACTACCCCAGCTGCGAGTCGCTCGGCCTGGTCAAGATGGACTTCCTCGGCCTTCGCAACCTCACCATCCTCGACGACGCCATCGACAACGTGCAGGCCAACCGCGGCGAGGAGATCGACCTCGACGCGCTGTCCAAGGACATGACCGACAAGGCGACCTACGCGTTGCTGTCGAGGGGTGACACCCTGGGCGTCTTCCAGCTCGACGGCGGCGGCATGCGCACGCTGCTCAAGCTGATGCAGCCCGACAACTTCGAGGACATCTCGGCGGCCCTGGCGCTCTACCGTCCCGGCCCGATGGGCGTCAACGCCCACACCAACTTCGCCCTGCGCAAGAACGGCAAGCAGGCCCTGACGCCGCTCGACCCCCAGCTCGAGGGCAAGCTCCAGCAGGAGATGATCGACGCGCTCGACCCGATCCTCGGCACGACCTACGGACTGGTGATCTACCAGGAGCRGGTCATGGAGATCGCCCAGAAGCTCGCCGGCTACACCCTGGGCAACGCCGACCTGCTGCGGCGCGCCATGGGCAAGAAGAAGAAGGAGGTCCTCGACGCCGAGTACGTCCCCTTCTCCGAGGGCATGAAGGCCAAGGGCTTCAACGAGGCGTCGATCGCGGCCCTGTGGGGGGTCCTCGTCCCGTTCTCCGACTACGCGTTCAACAAGGCGCACACCGCGGCCTACGGGCTGGTGTCCTACTGGACCGGCTACCTCAAGGCGAACTACCCGGCCGAGTACATGGCCGCGCTGCTCACCAGCGTCGGTGACGACAAGGACAAGTCTGCTCTCTACCTCGGCGAGTGCCGGCGGATGGGCATCAAGGTCCTGCCCCCCGACGTCAACGACTCGGTCGGCCGGTTCGCCGCGGTGGGCACCGACATCCGGTTCGGCCTGCAGGCGATCCGCAACGTCGGCCACAACGTCGTCGAGGCCATCATCGCCGCCCGCGACGACAAGGGGCCGTTCACGTCGTTCAAGGACTTCCTGTCCAAGTGCCCCGCCGTGGTGTGCAACAAGCGCACCATCGAGTCGCTGATCAAGGCCGGCGCCTTCGACGGTCTGCAGGAGTCGCGCCAGGGCCTCTACCGCGTCCACGAGGACTACATCGACAACTTCGTCGACATCAAGCGCCAGGAGGCGATCGGGCAGGACAGCCTCTTCGGTGGGTTCGGCGACGACGCGGCGGGGGAGTCCGTCGACTTCTCCGTGCTGCCGGCGATCCCCGGCGTCGAGTGGGACAAGAAGACCCTGCTCGGCTTCGAGCGCGAGATGCTCGGCCTCTACGTCTCCGACCACCCGTTGTTCGGCATCGAGCACGTCCTGTCCCAGCACGCCGACACGACCATCTCCAGCCTGACCGGTGAGGACGGCAAGCCCGAGGGCGCCAACGTCACCATCGCCGGGCTCATCACCGGCCTGCAGGTCAAGCGCACCAAGAAGGGGGACCTCTGGGCGATCGTCACCGTCGAGGACCTCGAGGGCGCCATCGAGTGCCTGTTCTTCCCCTCGGCCTACATGACGGTCTCGACGATGCTGACCCATGACGCCGTGGTGGTGGTCAAGGGCCGGGTCAACCGACGCGACGAGACGCCGTCGATCTATGCCTCCGAGCTCACGCTGCCCGACATCTCCGAGGGTCCGCGTGGCCCGGTCGTGGTCACCATCGACACCAACCGGGCCACCCAGGCCAAGGTCGAGCAGCTCAAGTCGGTGCTCGCGTCACACCCCGGGTCGACCGAGGTGCACGTCCGGCTGAGCCAACCGGGGCGCTCGGTCCTGATGCGGCTCGAGGACTCCTACCGGGTCGACGCGACCGACGCGCTGTTCGGTGACCTCAAGGTGATTCTCGGCCCGCGGTGCCTTGCGGGCTGAGGCGGCGGGTTCGCCTACAGTGACGAGCGTGAGCTCACCCCCTGCCTCGTCCGACCCCGCAGGGCCGCAGGCCCACCACCGTCCGGACCAGCCGCCCGTCGCAGCCCGACGCGAGCTCGTCCGGGTGCACCACGGCGACCACGTGGTCGACCCCTACGAGTGGCTGCGTGACAAGGCCGACCCCGCGGTGATCGCCCACCTCGAGGCCGAGAACGACTACGCGGAGGCGGCAACCGCCCACCTCGCGCCGCTACGCCAGGCGATCTTCGGTGAGATCCGGGGACGCGTCCAGGAGACCGACCTTTCGGTGCCGGTGGCCAGCGGACCGTGGTGGTACTACTCCCGCAGCCGCGAGGGCGACCAGTACTCCGTCGAGTGCCGGGTCGCCCGGGTGGCGGGCGAGCCGCGACCGCAGCCCCTGCCGGGGGAGGCCCTGCCCGGTGAGCAGGTCCTGCTGGACCTCAACGCCGAGGCGCGCGGTCACGACTTCCTCTCACTCGGCGCCCTCACCGTGAGCGCCGACCACTCCCGCCTCGCGTATGCCGTCGACACCACGGGCGACGAGCGCTTTGCCTTGCGGGTCAAGGACCTGCTCACGGGCACGGTGGTCGACGACGTTGTGCACGAGGTCGGCTACGGCGCGGTGTTCTCCCTCGACGGCCGGTTCGTCTTCTACACCCGGGTGGACGAGGCCTGGCGACCGCACCAGGTGTGGCGCCACGAGGTGGGCACGGACGCGAGCGAGGACGTCCTGGTCCATGAGGAGCCCGACGAGCGGTTCTGGATGGGCCTGGGGTCGTCCCGGGACGACCGGTGGATCATGATCGGGCTCGGGTCCAAGACGACCTCCGAGGTGCACATCCTCGATGCGGCGAACCCCACCGGCGAGTTCCGGGTGGTGGCGCCACGTCGTGAGGGCGTCGAGTACGACGTCGAACCAGCCGCCGACCGGCTGCTGATCGTGCACAACGCCGACCAGCCCGACTCCGACCTGGCCTGGGCCCCGCTCGACGCCACCTCGCACGAGCAGTGGCACCCACTGATGAGCTCCGTTGCAGGAGAACGTTTCCAGGGCATCGAGGCCTTTGACGACGTCGCCGTGCTGTCCCTGCGCAAGGACGGACTGACGAGCGTGCGGGTGCTCCACCGCGACCCGGCCTCCGAGACGGGCTACGGCGCGACGCACGACCTGACCTTCGACGAGCCGGTCTACCAGGTCGGCCTGGGCGACAACCCCGAGGCGGCGACGGAGTCGGTGCAGGTGGTCTACGAGTCGATGGTCACCCCCAAGACCGTCTACGACTACGACTTCACGAGGCGCGAGTTCACGCTGCTCAAGCGGCAACCCGTGCTGGGCGGCTACGACCCGAGCCAGTTCGAGCAGCGCCGCGTCTGGGCCACGGCAGCCGACGGCACCCAGGTCCCGATCTCCCTCGTCCACCGGGTGGGCGCGCAGCCCGACGGCAGCCATCCCGGCTTCCTCAGCGCCTACGGCTCCTACGAGCTGTCGTCCGACCCCTACTTCTCGGTGGCGAGGCTGTCACTGCTCGAACGCGGCTTCGTCTTCGCGATGGGGCACGTCCGTGGTGGTGGCGAGATGGGGCGGGCCTGGTACGACCACGGCAAGCTCATGCACAAGAAGAACACCTTCACCGACTTCATCGCCGTCGCCGACCACCTCGTCGACTCAGGCTGGGTGGCAGCGGATCGCCTTGTCGCAGAGGGCGGTTCAGCGGGCGGGCTGCTGATCGGAGCCGCCGTCAACCTGGCCCCCGGCCGGTTCCGCGCGGTGCACGCCGCGGTGCCGTTCGTCGACCCGCTCACGACGATCCTCGACCCGAGCCTGCCCCTGACCGTGGGGGAGTGGGAGGAGTGGGGCAACCCACTGGCCGACCCCGAGGTCTACGCGTACATGAAGTCCTACTCGCCGTACGAGAACGTCAGGGACCACACGGCATACCCGGCGGTGCTGGCGACCACCTCGCTCAACGACACCCGGGTGTTCTTCACCGAGCCGGCCAAGTGGGTGGCACGGCTGCGTGAGGCGACCACATCGCCACCCGCAGAGCGGCCCGTGCTGCTGCGCACCGAGATGGTGGCGGGGCACGGTGGCAAGAGCGGTCGCTATGACGCGTGGCGCCAGGTGGCGTGGGAGTGGGCCTTCCTCATCGACCAGGCTGGGGCCGCAGAACGCGGCACCCCGTGAAACCGCTTTCCCGCCAACGCACCGACGGTGGCGTCGCGGACCTACCCTGACACTGGGAGAGAGGGCGGACATCTTGGGTGAGGGCACGATGCGGGAGGTGCGTCGCCTTGCCGACCACAGCGACTGGTCGGCCACACCCCTGGGTGCCCGCGCGGACTGGCCGCCGGCCCTGGAGTCGGCGTGGCGGTTGATGATCGAGTGCCCGCTCCCGATGGCGCTGCTGTGCGGCGACGAGTTCACGATGCTCTACAACGACCCCTTCCGTGAGCTGCTCGGCACCAAGCACCCCGCCGCGTTCGGCAAGCCAGCCGCCCGCGTCGTGTCCGAGGTGTGGGACGACCCGGACACCGGACTGCTCTTCGAGTCCGTGCTGCACGGTGGTGAGGCGCAGCTCCAGGAGGGCGCACAGCTGACCCTGGCCCGGGGCAGGGGTGCAGGCGCCGGCCTCGACACCGGCTACTTCCTCCGATCGTCCTCACCCGTGCTCGACGAGGACGGGTCCCCGCTCGCGGTCCTGCACGTCGTGGTCGAGACGACGTCAGCCGTGGGGCGCGCCCACGCGGTCGCCAGCCTGGCGACCGCGCTGGCCGTGGCGGTCGGTGTCGACGACGTCTGCAAGGTGGTCCTGCGCCAGTCGATGGCGGCCCTGGACGCCTTCGCGGTGACGATCTGCCTGCCGTCGCTGGGCCCAGCCGGGTGGCGGATGGCGCGGCGGCACCGCATCGAGGAGCTGTCACCCGACGAGGAGCGGCTACCCCTCATCTGGTCCGAGCTCGGCGAGGACCTCATGGCGCTCGCGGCGAGCGTCGCCACCTCCGGCGAGCCGTTTCTCGCGGAGTCCGGCGAGACCGTGGCCGTACCCCTGCGCGCCGGCAACGCCGAGGCGGTGCTCATCGTGGCGCGCGAGGCCCAGCCCGTCCCGCACGACGTGGCGACCGTCCTCAACGCGTTCTCCGAGCTGGTCGGCGAGGCGCTCAACCGTGCCGTGGTCTACGACGCCGAACGCACGACCGCCGAGCTGCTGCAACGCACCCTCCTGCCGCCCAACCTTCCGCAGTCCGACGCCGTCAGCATCGCTGCGCGCTACGAGCCCGTCTCGGAGGGCACGGTCGCGGGCGGCGACTTCTACGACTCCTTCTTCCTTCGTGATGGACGACTTGCGTTCGTGATCGGCGACGTCGTCGGGCGTGGGGTCATGGCCGCGACGGTGATGGGCCAGGTGCGGGCTGCCGCGCGGGGGGCCGCGCTCACCGACAGCCGCCCGTCGTCGGTGATGACGGCGCTGGACCGCATCGTGTGGGACCTCGACGCGCTGTGGCCTGCCTCGATGCCGTTGGGCACCCCGCGGGCCCGGCCGGGCATGGCGTTCGGCGGCGAGCTGTTCGTGACCATGCTCTACGGGATCATCGACCCCGACTCGGGACGCGTCGAGCTGGCGAGTGCTGGACACCCGCTCCCCGCCCTGCTCTCCGGGCTGATCTCCCGCCACGAGGGCGCCGAACGCGCCACCTTGGTGTCCATGGCGGTGGGGCCGCCCATCGGCATCGAGGGCGACCGGCCGTCGCACCACCTGTGGCTCGAGGTCGGAGACATGCTCGTGTGCTACACCGACGGGCTTCTCGAGCGTCGGGGCGAGGCCCTCGGCCAGGGGGAGGACAGGCTGGTCAGGCTGCTCAACCAGGTGCCGCCAGCCGGCCCTCGTCGGGTCGCCCAGGCCGTGATCGAGGAGATGCTGCAGACGTCGGGTCAGGAGGACGACTGCGCGGTGCTGGCAGTCGGCCGCTCACCCGAGGGTCACCGCCGGGCCGCGATCGTGGTGCCGCCCATGCCCGAGTCGGTCAAGGGCGCCCGCGACTGGGCGAGGCTACAGCTGGAGGAGTGGTCGGTGTCCGAGGCCGACCAGTACACCATCATCACGGGCATCTCCGAGCTCATCACCAACGCCGTGCTGCACGCCGGCACCGAGTCTCACCTGACCCTCGACCTCGACTCCGGCCTGTTGTCGGCCACGGTGGCGGACAGCGGCAACCGAGGCGAGCCGCTGCTGACCGGCGCCGACACCATGGCGGTGCGGGGTCGAGGATTGTCGTTGGTGCGCGGGATCGCGGATGCTTTCGGGGCACACCGCACCTCGGCCGGCACCACCGTGTGGTTCGAGGTGGCCGTCCAGCTCACGCCCGTGACCGCCACGAGTTGACCCGGCTTGGGTCACTTTGTCCCGATGGTCCGTCGTCCGAACGGCGAAGTCGTGACTCCATTCGTCCAGACGGCGGCGCGCTGACCCGCATCTCGACCCCCAGTTCCGGCATGCTCACCCTCAGCACAGCGCGTGGACCCCTCACCCGCTGGGACAACGTGTCGAGCTGAGTCAACGGAAAGCGAAGGTGCGCCGATGCTGCAACGCCTGCTTGATCGCTTCGTGCCGGTCCGTGACGACGACTCGTCGTGGCTCGACCACCGGGACGGCGTGGGCGTCGCTGCAGCAGTGTCGGTCAGCTCGCACCCCACCAGCGCCATCGAGACCGCAGGCGAACGGACGCTGCAGCATTGACCCACGGCAAAAACGGACAGCACTGACCCACGGCAAAGACCGACGGCACCGATGGACGGCTCGCTGGTCGGATGGCCTCGCCGGGCCCTCGCCTCAGGGCCAGGACTGGCCCTCCACCAGCGCCTTCAGGGCGGCGAGCTCCTTGTGTGCCTCACGAGGGCTGAGGACGACCCGCTCCACGAGGGCGACCACCAGGCGTGGGCGGCGGCGCCAGTGAGTCGCCACGTGCAGGGCGAGGTCCGTGCCACCCGAACGCTCGTTGAGCCGCGACGAGACCTCGAAGGACAGCCCGAGGTAGGCGTCCGTCGTCGTCACCAGGGAGTGTGGGACGTCAGCGGCGAGGACCCTCGTGCGTGCCACGAGCGGGCCGCGTTGTGAGACGTAGGTCGAGCCGGGCTCGCCGGGCGCACCGCGGACGTCTCGGATGACGGGCTTTCCCGTCTGCCACAGCGGGATGCGGGTGGGGTCGACGTAGGTCCTCCACACCTGCGCCGGTGCGGCCTCGATCCAGACCGAGTACTCGACCTCGCCCACGCCACTCACCTCCGGAGGTGGTGCTGACCTACTCCTGCAGGGTACGGCGAGGCGGCTACCCTCGGAGGGTGAGCAGGATCTTCACGACCAGCGTGGCTTCGGTCTATCCCCACTACGTGGCGAAGGTGGAGCGCAAGGGCCGCACCCGGGACGAGCTCGACGAGGTCATCGAGTGGCTGACCGGCTTCGACGAGCCGGCGCTGACGGGTCACCTCGACGCCGGGACCACGTTCGAGGACTTCTTCGCAGCCGCCCGTCTCAACCCGAACGCGTCGCTCATCACGGGGTCCGTGTGCGGAGTCCGGGTCCAGGAGGTCGAGGACCCGTTGATGCGCAGGATCCGCTACCTCGACAAGCTGGTCGACGAGCTGACCAAGGGTAAGGCCATGGACAAGATCCTCAGGGCGTAGCGCTCGCCCGTGGAACGACGCCCCAGGCCGGGCCCGACCCTGCAAGGATGCGCATCGTGGCGCAGCGAGTGTGGTTCCCGAGCACGAGTGGCCCGCGCCTGGCCGGGATCGTCGACGAACCCGAGGGCCCGGTCCGGGGGTGGGGTGTGTTCTCGCACGGCTTCACCCTGGGCAAGAACAGTGCCGCGGCCAGCCGGATCTGCAAGCAGCTGGCCCTCGAGGGCATCGGGATGCTGCGTTTCGACAACCTGGGGCTCGGTGACTCCGAGGGCGACTGGGGCGACGGGTCGTTCTCGCACAAGGTCGCCGACACCGCGCAAGCCGTGCGGTTCATGAACGACACGGGTCGGGAGGTGCGGCTGCTCGTCGGGCACTCCTTCGGCGGTGCGGCTGTGATCGCGGCGGCCCACCAGCTCGACACCGTGCGGGCGGTGTCCAGCATCGGGGCGCCCTACGAGCCCGGGCACGTCGAGCACAACTACGACGCGCTGGTGGAACGCATCCTCGCCGACGGAGAGGCGCCGTTCCTCATCGGGGGCAAGGCCCTGGTCCTGCGCCGGCACTTCATCGAGGACGTCCGTGCCGTGGACCTGCGCGAGCAGATCCGCACGCTGCGCCGGGCGCTGCTGGTCATGCACTCGCCGACCGACAACACCGTCGGGATCGCCAACGCGAGCGAGATCTTCCGCGCCGCACGGCACCCCCGCAGCTTCGTGTCGCTCGAGGGTGCGGACCACCTGCTCACAGGCAGGGAGCAGGCCAAGCGGGCGGCGCGAATCATCAGTGCCTGGGCCGACCCCTACCTCGCGGCACCCTGAGAACAGGGAGCCCGTGGTGCGTCCGCTGATCGCGACCAAGCTGTACGTTCCCCGGCCACGGCAGGGCCTGGTGACCCGGACGAGGCTGCACGAGCTCCTGCGTGCCGGCGAGCGGGCACGGTTGACGCTGGTGTCGGCACCGGCCGGTTTCGGCAAGACCACGTTGCTCACCGACTGGGCCCAGCAGGCCACCGGCACCCCCCGGCCGGTCGCGTGGGTGTCGCTCGAGCCGTCCGACAACGAGCCCGGTTCGTTCTGGTCCTATGTGCTTGCGGCCCTGCAGAGCGCGGTGGCCGATCTCGGCTCGGGCGCCGTGGACCTGTCCGGGCCGGTCCCGGCTGACGCGATGCTCACCACCCTGGTCAACGAGCTTGCGGCGGCGCCCGGCGAGATCTGGCTCGTGCTCGACGACTACCACGTCATCGAGGATCGCGAGGTGCGGGAGGGGATGAGGTTCTTCCTGGATCACCTGCCGCCGAACGTCCACGTCCTCCTCAGCACCCGCGCCGACCCGGACCTGCCGCTGCCCCGCTGGCGGGTGCGTGGGGAAGTGGTGGAGATCCGTGCCGCGGACCTGCGCTTCACCGGCGAGGAGGCCACGGCATACCTCAATGCCTCTGCGGGGCTGGACCTCGACGCCCGGGACGTCGCCGCGCTCGAGGAGCGCACCGAGGGATGGATCGCGGCCCTTCAGCTCGCAGCACTGTCCCTGCGTGGACGCGACGACGTGAGTGGGTTCGTCGCGCGGTTCGCCGGCACCGACCGGTATGTCGTCGACTACCTCGTCGAGGAGGTGTTGGCGCACCAGGGTGAGCAGGTCCGGGACTTCCTCCTCCAGACCTCGGTGCTGGACCGGCTCACCGGTCCGCTCTGCAACGCGCTGACGCTCCGCGACGACGGTGACCAGGCACTCGGTGCCCTCGACCGGGCCAACCTGTTCCTCGTGCCCCTCGACGACCGGCGGCACTGGTACCGCTACCACCACCTGTTCGCCGACGTGCTGAGGTCGCGTCTGCAGGCAGAGCGGCCGGAGCTGGCGCCGGTCCTGCACGGTCGCGCCAGCGCGTGGTTCGAGAGCGAGGGCCTCGACGACGAGACGGTCCAGCACGCCCTGCTGGCGGGCGACTTCGACCGCGCCGCCCACCTCATGGAGCTGCTGGTGCCGTCGATCCGCAAGCACCGCCGCGAGGCCGTGCTGCTGCGCTGGCTCACGGAGCTGCCCGACCCGACGGTCCGTCGAAATCCGGTGCTCAGCGTGTTCTACGGCTACCTCTCGATGGTCTCGGGTGACCTCGACGAGGTCGGACAGCGGTTCGACGACGCCGAGAGGGCGCTGGCGGCCGGGCCCGACCCGGCGTCCGTCCCGTGGGCCGACACCGACGAGCTCCGGACGTTGCCGGCAACCATCGCCGTCCACCGAGCCGCCCTGGCGCAGGCGAGGGGCGATGTCGCGGGAACGGTCGCTCAGGCCGCCCGCGCCCTCGAGCTGGCGGGCCCCGACGACCACCTGGCCAGGGGCGGTGCCGCAGGCTTTCTCGGGCTGGCAGCGTGGGCCGCGGGTGACGTGACGCGGGCGTTCGAGACGTTCACCATCGCGGTCGGAAGCCTGCACGCGGCAGGCAACGTGGTCGACGAGCTCACCAGCACGGTCGTGCTCGCCGACCTGTCCCTCGCCGCTGGCCACCCCGGGCGGGCACGGACGCTCTACCGGCGGGCGATGGAGGTCGCCGAC
This sequence comes from Pedococcus sp. P2_E4, assembly GCF_056403935.1. NCBI lineage: Bacteria > Bacillati > Actinomycetota > Actinomycetes > Micrococcales > Intrasporangiaceae > Pedococcus > Pedococcus sp. P2_E4. The sequence continues at coordinate 14,158 of NZ_JBFUEO010000037.1, forward strand.
GCGCACGGCGACCCCGTCGCACGCGCAGCCGCCACTCTGCGCGTGGGACTCAGCGAGCTGGACTGCGAGGCCGGTGACCTCCACTCCGCCAGGGCCCACCTCGACGTGGCCGCATCCCTGGCCGAAGGTGCCCCGATGGTCGAGAGCCTCCACCGCTGGTTCGTGGCGAGGAGCCGCGTGGCGGTGGCCGACGGCGACGGGGAGGAGGCCGTCGCACTGCTGGACCAGGCGGAGACCAGCTATCGGCCGGGGTTCTTCCCGGACGTTCGTCCCATCCCTGCGCTCAGGGCTCGGGTCCAGGTCACGCTGGGCGACCTGCCACGAGCCATGGCCTGGGCCGGTGCCGAGGGGATCGCCACGGAGGATGACGCCAGCTACCTCCGGGAGTTCGAGCACCTGACCTTGGTGCGAGTCGTGATCGCGCAGCACCGGGCCAATGCCGACGAGCAGGCGCTCGTCCGGGCGATGGGCCTGCTGGCGCGACTGCACGCGGCCGCCGCGGCCTCTGGTCGGCACGGCAGCCTCCTCGAGATCCGCATGCTGACCGCCCTGGCCCAGGACGCGCTGGGCCGTCCCGACGAGGCAGTGCAGTCGCTGGTTGCGGCGTGGGCGCAGGCACCCGAGCCGGAGGGCTGGGTGCGGCTGTTCCTCGACGAAGGCCGAGCGATGCTCGACCTGCTACGGGCCGCCGAGGCGGAAGGCGACCTCGGTCACCACGCGTCTCGCCTGCTCGGGCACTGGGCTGCCGCTCAGGGTCCTGACGACCAGCCTGCCGGTCAGACCCTTGACGACCAGCCTCACGACCAGCCTGAGGACCAGCTCGGCGACAGGCAGGGTGACCGGGGGCGGCGCCGCGCTCCGTCGCCTGACCTGCTGAGCGGGCGCGAGCTGGAGGTGCTCCGCCTGCTCGACACCGACCTGACAGTGCCCCAGATCGCGCGTGAGCTGTTCGTGTCGCCCAACACGGTGCGCACCCACACGAAGCACATCTTCACCAAGCTCGACGTCACGAGCCGCCGGGCCGCGGTGCGCCGTGCCCGCGAGCGGGGCCTGCTCTGACGCAGTCGCGCTCTGGGCCAGGATCAGATCACCCAGCCGGTCACATCGTTGGGTGACGTGCGGTCACCCTGCTGCTGCCTACCTTCGGGACATCCCCCGCGGCGCCCGCCACGGACCTGGAGCCAGGAGCCGGTCATGACCATCACCACCACCAAGCTCACCCGAGCCGCTGGCCTGTGCGCCGTCGTCGCGGGGCTGCTGTTCATCGCCGTCCAGATCAAGCACCCGCCCCTGGACCTTGCCTTCGTCAGCACGACGGAGTGGAAGGTCCGCCAAGGCATGAAGGTCGTCATGGCCGTCCTGTCGCTCGCCGGCATCACCGGCATGTACCTGCGTCAGGTGAGGCAGACCCGCGTGCTCGGTCTCCTCGGCTACGTCCTGTTCGCCCTCGGCTACCTCATCATGCTGAGCATCGAGATCCTGGGGCTGGTGGTCTTCCCGACCATCGCTGACAGCTCGCCGGGCTATGTCACCGACGTCCTCGCGGTCGCCACCGCCGGCAAGGCGACAGGTGACATCGGCCTGATGCAGCCCCTCAACCTGGTCAACGCCGTGACGTACCTGTTCGGCGGCTTCATCTTCGGTATTGCCCTCTTCCGGGCCAACGTCCTCGCCCGCTGGGCAGCCGCGGTCCTCGCGGCGGGCAGCGTCGCCACCGTCGCGATCCCCTTGGTGCCGGACCTCAACTTCAGATTGTTCGCCCTTCCCATCGGCGTGGCGATGGTCGGCCTCGGGTACTCGCTCTGGAGTGAAGGGCGCTCGCGCGTCACCCGGTCCGCGCCCACCGCCACCGTGCCCACGAGCAGCGAGGCCCGCGACCTGGCCGGTGCCAAGTGACGCTCCGCGCCTCGGCGGCACCCACCCGGTCGACCTGGTCGACGGGGTGGGTGCCCTTCGCCCTCGTGACGCTCAGCCTGGTCCCTGTCATCGCCGGCACCGCGCGCCTGGTCGAGCTGGTGGGGGGACCCCAGGTCCTGCCCCCCAACGCGCGCATCGACTCCTCACCCGCACCGGTCGTCGTGCACATCGCGAGCGCCATACCGTATGCCGTCCTAGGCGCCTTCCAGTTCTCGGCCCGCCTTCGGCGCCGGCACCCCCGGTGGCACCGCACTGCGGGTCGCGTCCTCGTCGGGCTCGGGTTCGCAGTGGCCTTGTCGGGTTTGTGGATGACCCTGTTCTACGCCAGCCAGTCGGCGACGGGGGAGCTGGCCAAGGTCCTTCGGCTTGCCGCCGGGTCTGCCATGGCCGGGAGCCTCGTCCTGGGCCTCGTCGCGATCCGCCGCCGTGACATCGTCACCCACCAGACCTGGATGACGCGCGCCTACGCCCTCGCCCTCGGGGCCGGGACCCAGGTGTTCACCCTGGGCATCGCCCACGCGATCCTCGGCGACGGCAACCACTCGACCGACCTGGGCCTGGGCGCGGGCTGGGTCATCAACCTCGCCATCGCCGAGTACGTCATCGCGCGCCCCGGCCGGAACCCGGCCCCCCGTCGCGTGGCGGTCGCCTCGAACGCCGGTCGGCCATGACCCGGCCCGGTGACACGGTCGCGCCCACGGCCTACCGGCTCCGAGTCGACGGGCACCTCGGCGCCCACTGGTCGACGTGGTTCGCCGGGTTCGCGGTGAGTCACGAGGACGACGGCACCACCACGCTGACCGGCGCCGTGGCCGACCAGGCCCAGCTCCACGGGCTGCTGGCGAGGGTCCGTGACCTCGGCCTCACCTTGCTCTCCGTCCAGGTCCACGGCCCTGCGCGGGATTTCGACGTCGCCGCCCGGAGCCGGCGGGCGTCGCCATGAGGCACCCGTTGCGTCATGTTCCGGACCCGCGACGAGACGGCGACGAAACAGTGCGGCAACGGATGGGGAGGACACTGGCCCCATCGACGCGACCCGACCAGGCAGCGCAACGCACGCGTGGCCGCGGCGGCGGAGCGAGAGGCCGCCCTGCAACCCGTCGGGTGGCGCTTCCTCGTCCTCTACACCCTGGCCGCGGCGACGTTCCTCGTCAAGCTGTTCACCGGCCACGTGCTCGCGATGTTCCTGGTGCCCTGCCTCGTCGGGGGCCTGTTCATCCTGCTCTTCGCGGCGACGCTGACGGACCGCCGCCTCGACAGGGCCGACAGGCCGGCATGGTCGGCGCGAGACGCGGCCAGCACGTTCTGGGTCGACCCGCGCCGGAGCCCGGACTTCGCGTGGGCCTTCGCGAGCCGCTTCCTGTTCGTGCTGGCCTTTGCGTTCCTGACCACCTACCAGGCGTACTACCTCCTGAACCACCTCGGGAGCGCCGAGTCCGCTGTGGCGCAACAGGTCTTCGCAGGCACCGTGGTGCAGTCCGTCGTGCTGGTCGCCGCGTCCCTGCTCGCGGGCACGCTGTCGGACCGCACCGGACGCCGCAAGGTTTTCGTCGTCACCGCCGCCTCGACCTACGGGCTGGCGATGTTCGTCATCGCCGCGGCCAGCAGCTTCAACGGATTCCTCGTCGGCATGGCGGTCGCCGGGCTGGGCTTCGGCATGTACATGGCCGTCGACCTTGCCCTCGTCGTGGACGTGCTTCCGAGCCCGGACACCGCCGCGAAGGACCTCGGCGTGGCGGTGGCTGGACTCAGCGCCGTCCTCGCGGCCGGGGCGATCCTGCCCGTTCGCCGCGTGCGGTGAGCCCTCCGGGGGAGGTGGGAGAGCGGGACGTGTGGCCCTGACGAGTCTTCGCCGCCACGCACCAGCTGGGCGTGGCCCATCAACCAGATGGCCCGGTCAGCTCCACACCAGAGTCAGGCCCGGCACCGTGAGCACACATCCGCTGGGGCAGTATCGGCGCACCGCGACCCACTGCGCAGGCTCGGCAGACATGGGACCCGTGACCCCGTTTTCCACGATGTTCAGGTTCGTGGAGCACTCGGGGCACGGCGTCTCGGTTACTCGCACGCGGCTGGGCACGCACGGAGGTTATCTCGTCGGGGGTACGACATCGACCCACCGAGGCGGGAGCCTCTGCTCAGCCATTTGCGGTAGCCCATCCCATCGCCGTCGTGGGCGGTGACGTCTCGCCCGACGCAGACGAGTCCGCCCGCGCTGCCGTGCAAGCCGTTGGCTGATCTGGCAAAGGGCCCCTGACTTGCACAGGGCGGTTCGCTCATACCCACCAACGCGTTGTGGTGGCAGACGACTCACAGGCCGGGCGGCTTGCCGACATCGCAGCCGTCTTCCCCAGCGCACACGCCCAAGGACTGCGGCATCCGCACCGTGAACTGGCTGCCGCTGACCTCGTAGCGCACGTCGGCGTAGTCGTAGCGCCACGCGCCCTTACGCGACGCCGTGTACCGGATGAGGACGGACACCTCATGCCCCGGCGCGACGACGAACCCGGTCACCGGGGACCGCAAGCTGTTGGGGATGATGCTCGTGCCGTCCCCGTCAGCCATGCCTATCCCCGTCAGGGTTCCGCCGGTCACGTCGACGACCTCGAGCTTGTCGACGCGCACGGCATCGGCCGTTCCGCGGATCCCGCCGCCGAGCTCCACCGAGCGCAGGGTGACCGGCTTGCCAGTGCTGTTCGTCAGCATCACCGACCCCCACGTCGCGGTCCCGCCCACCGGCAGGTTCATCCCGGACAGGGTGATGTTGTCCGCCGGCCGGACCGGTCCCTGGTCGCCGACCAGGACCTCCCGGGTTCCCCACCACGCCGTCAGTGCGACCACGCACACAGCGGCCACGAGTGCCGTGGTGCGCGCCGTCGCGTGACGACGCCACCAGCCGACTCGCTGGGCGGGCTGCGCCGGCGTGGCAGGGTTTGTCATCACGTCGACCATGGTGGCACCGTGCTCCCTCGATGGGGCGCGGCACTCACCGAGCGTGTCGTCGTGTTCGGGCTCGTCGTCATGACCAGCTCAGTTCACGTAGAGGATCTTGGCGCTTGTCGGGTACGCGTTGTTCCCACACAGGTAGCCGGAGCGGCCGTTGTCCCACTTGAAGCCGAGGTCGACGTACGTCGAGAACCCACTCGTCGCACCCAAGCTCACGTAGGAGAACACGGCAGACCCCGAGTACTTCTGGGCTCGCGCCGACGACGTGTTGAAGAACGAGTTCACCGACTGCACCACCCGGTAGCTCGACTGGGGCGCGTCGTAGCAGTCGTACTGGCTCAGGTTCGCGTTCGTCGACGCCCCACCGAGCCACGAGTTCGCCTTCAGGCTCTTGGTGTTCGGCGTGACGCCGGTGCCCGAGCAGAGCGTGTACCCCGAGTAGGTGCCGTACGGCTTGTAGTAGCCCTCGCGGTACTGGAAGTTCGACGTCGCGTAGTACCCCGTCAGCGTGTGGATTGTCGACGCACCGGTCGAGGAGGAGTTGCTCGTCCCGATGTGCGCGCTCCCGCTGATCGACCAGCCGCCGTTGCCGTCGTAGTCAATGGCCGCGTCGATGTCCGAGTCTGCGGTCCTGCCGTACGTCCAGGTCGAGCGGGTGGCTGTGGTGCCGTGCAGCTCGGCGACCTTGGTGTACTTGGTCGGGTTGCCCGTGATGATGAACGAGCAGGGCACCGTGCCGGCGGCGAGGGCCGGGCTGGCGGACGCGCCGCCCTTGGCGCTGCTCTGCTTGGCGGCGCGGACACCGTTGGTGGCGCCGGTGGCCGGGTCAGTTGCCAGCATGGTGCGGTGCTGACGGGTCGGGCTGGTCTCTGGCCGCTCCTTGTTGCCCCAGCCGACGCCGTTCCAGTACCCGCTGATCGACTCCTGCGTGCTGCCGTCCGCCGTCGTCACCGCCAGGTCCACGTTCAGGTAGTTGTCGTTCCTCGCGATCTGCTGCTTCAGCGCGGCACTGGGCTTGAGCCGCAACGTGTACCGGCCGCTCGAGTCGGTCGTCGTCGACGCGAGCACCACGGGGAACAGCTCGTCGCCGACCTTGGCGTTCGAGGAGTCGATGTACGAAAGGGACACGCTGGCCCCACCCGCCGCCTTCACGTTGCGGGCCGTCTTGGCGTCCACGACGCCCTGGGTGACAGTGGCCGTCGCGTTCTCCACGACCCCGGTCAGGAACACGTCGTCCGGCGACGCAGCTCCAGCCGGCGCCGACTGCGTGACCCCCGCGATGACCGCGAACATGAGCGCCGCCGTCCCCAGTGGCTTCAGAACATGCATGACTCGCCCCTCCCCGTCGATGGGTCCCCCCGGACCCGACTTCTGCAAACACTCCTCCACAGCAGCGCTGTACGACCATCTGCACAAGGGTAAAAACTTGTTCAAGATCGAAGGACGAATCGGGCGCAACTGTACGAGTTCCCGCCGGTCCTGGCACTGGCCAGTCTCCCGGTCCACGATCTGGGTAACAGTCAGGGCTAGTGCCAAGACAGTGCGAACGCGGACCCCGAAGCCGAGGTCCGCGTTCGCGAAGGTGTTGCAGCAGAACGACTTTCGTCGTTCTGGGGGTCAGGATCTAGATGTCGTAGTACATCTCGAACTCGTGCGGGTGCGGGCGGAACCGGATCGGGTCGACCTCGTTCTTGCGCTTCCACTCGATCCAGGTCTCGATGAGGTCCTTGGTGAAGACGTCACCCTCGAGCAGGAACTCGTGGTCGGCCTCGAGGGCGTCGAGCACCTCGGGGAGCGAGCCGGGGACCTGCGCGATCGCGTCGTGCTCCTCCGGGGGCAGCTCGTAGAGGTCCTTGTCCACCGGCTCCGGGGGCTCGATGCGGTTCTTGATGCCGTCGAGGCCGGCCATGAGCATCGCGGAGAACGCGAGGTACGGGTTGGCCGACGGGTCGGGCACGCGGAACTCGATGCGCTTGGCCTTCGGGTTGTCACCCGTGATCGGGATGCGCACGCAGGCGGAGCGGTTGCGGGCCGAGTAGACCAGGTTGACCGGCGCCTCGTAGCCGGGCACCAGGCGGTGGTAGGAGTTCACCGTCGGGTTGGTGAAGGCCAGCACGGCGGGGGCGTGCTTGAGCAGGCCACCGATGTACCAGCGGGCGAGGTCCGACAGGCCGCCGTAGCCGCGCTCGTCGTAGAAGAGCGGCTCGCCGTCCTTCCACAGCGACTGGTGGCTGTGCATCCCGGAACCGTTGTCACCGAAGATCGGCTTGGGCATGAAGGTGACGGTCTTGCCGCCCTCCCAGGCCACGTTCTTGATGATGTACTTGAACTTCAGCACGTCGTCGGCAGCCTGCTTCAGCGTGTTGAAGCGGTAGTTGATCTCCTGCTGACCGGCGGTGCCGACCTCGTGGTGGGCGCGCTCGACGGAGAGCCCCGCAGCCTCGAGGGCGAGGGTCATCTCGTCGCGCATGTCGGCGAAGTGGTCGACCGGCGGGACGGGGAAGTAGCCGCCCTTGTAGCGGGTCTTGTAGCCGCGGTTGCCGCCCTCCTCCTGGCGGCCGGTGTTCCAAGCCGCCTCGACGGAGTCGATGTAGTAGTAGCTGGCGTTCTGCTTGGTCTCGAAGCGCACGTCGTCGAACACGTAGAACTCGGCCTCGGCACCGAAGTACGCGGTGTCGGCGATCCCCGTCGACTTGAGGTAGGCCTCGGCCTTCGCCGCGATGTTGCGCGGGTCGCGGGAGTACTCCTCGCCCGTGAACGGGTCGACGATGGAGAAGTTGAGGATGAGGGTCTTTTCCTTGCGGAACGGGTCGAGGTAGGCGCTCGTGGGGTCCGGGATGAGCTTCATGTCGGACTCGTGGATGGCCTGGAAGCCGCGGATCGAGGACCCGTCGAACATCTGGCCCTCCTTGAAGAAGTCCGCGGTCAGGCTGTGCGCAGGCACGTTGAAGTGCTGCATCACGCCCGGCAGGTCACAGAACCGGACGTCGACGAACGCGACGTCCTCGTCCTTGATGAACTTCAGGACCTCGTCAGCATTGCTGAACAATCCAACCTCCTGGGGGTGGGGCGGGCAGCATGGACCGCCCAACGACTCAACTGATGTCGCGGCCGAGCCTAGTGGTCGAGGATTACTCGGCCATGACCCGAATGTTTCGCCAGTGTTACGCCGTGAAAGGCTGGTGCCGTGGTCGACCGCAAGGACATCGGCTCGTGGCTCGAGGGTCCGGGCTCGCGCACAGGCGCGCCCTCGGCATACCCAGGACAACGACTCGGTATGCCGCGCACCGGGCCGGGTTCGATCGCCCGCTTCGGCCGGCGCCTGGTGGGCGTGGTGATCGACTGGACGCTGTGCCAGCTGATCTCCGCGGCACTGTTCGCGGTGCCGCTGCCGTTCACGGCAGTGGCCACCGGCCGCGACACCGCGGTGCTGATGGCGGTCTTCGCGGTCGAGAACCTCCTGCTGGTCGGCACCCTCGGCTCGACCATCGGTCACCGGGTCGTCGGGCTGCAGGTGCGGTCGATGGACGGCCGTGGAGTGCAGCCGGTCCAGGCCGTCGTGCGCACCGCCTTGCTCTGTATGTTCCTGCCGGCGATGTTCTGGGACAAGGACGGTCGCGGCTTGCACGACAAGGCCGCCGGCACCCTCATCGTGCGCCGCTGACCGCAGCGGCTGAGCGGCCGCCCGCTGAGCAGCACCACTCTCACCGACGCGCGATCACCACTGTCACCGACGCGCGATCACCACTGTCACCGACGCGCGATGACGTCCCGGATCTGCGCGGACGCCTGGCTGAGGATGTCGACGATCTCGTGGCTCTGCTCTGCGGTGAGCCCGTGCTTCTTCCACGCGCTCCGGGCCTCCGAGCGCAGCTCGTGGACGGCCTGCTCGAGGTCGCGCAGGCCCCTCGGGTCGCTGCCGTGCGGACCCTCCCACGAGCCGCCGACGGGGGTCGCGTTGCGACGAGCCTCCTGGGCGGCCGCCCGCAGCTCGGCACGCAGGTCGCTGGTCTGGCCACGGACGCGGGAGCGGACCTGTTCGGCCAGCTCGCGCACGGACAGGTCGAGGTCTGACTGCAGGCTCGACAGGTCGTCCTGACGGGCCGCAACCTCCGCCCGCCCTGCGTCGGTGATCCGGTAGACCGCCTTGCGGCCCTCCTCGGCGCGCTCGACGAGGCCCTCCTCCTCGAGCTTGGCCAGCCGCGGGTAGACCGTGCCGGCGCTGGGGGAGTACAGGCCGTTGAACCGCTGCTCGAGGTCCTGGATCACCTCGTAGCCGTGCCGGGGTCCGTCGGCCAGCAGCGCCAGCAGGTACAGGCGCAGCTGGCCGTGCGCGAAGACGGGGCTCATGCGGACGCTGCCTTGAGGACGACGACGTTGCCGGACACCGCGTTGGCGTTCAGCTGGAGGCTGCCGTCCCCGTCGGTGAGGCGGTTGCCACCCCCGCGGGAGTGCTTGTCGATGGTCCGGCCGTCGATCACGACCTGCCCCGAGGCGGTGTTGGCCTTGACGTCGTAGCCCCCGTGGGGCGCCCGCACCGTGATGTCGCCGGAGACCGAGTTCGACCTGATGAGGGCGGCGCTGTTGAGGAGGTCGAGGGTGACGTCGCCACTGACCGTCTTGATGCTCACCTCAGGGACGTCGCTGCGCTGGGCGGTGACGGCCCCCGAGACCGAGTTGACCTTGATCGCGCCCCGGATGTCGCCGCACTCGACGTCGCCGCTCACGGTGTTGATGTCCACCGGCCCGGCGATGTCGTCGAGGGTCAGGGAGCCTGAGACCGTGTTGGCCCTCGCCCCGGACCGCAGTCCGGCCAACAGACCCTGGGCACTCACGGTGCTGACCGAGACCTTGGCGTCCTCGGGGATCGAGACGCTGATGGACGCGCGGTTGCGGTCGAGCCCGTCGAACGCCCGCCGGACCTTGTCGAGGATGGACGTGCTGTCGACGCCGTGGGTGATCTTGAGCTTCGAGCCGTCCCAGGTGACCTTGAGCGGCATACCCTCGACGGCGGCGACCTCGACACGGGCGGTGGGGGAGTCGGTGTGGGTCACCACGTCGACCCGGCCGCCGACGAGCGCCACGCTCAGCTCGCGCACCTGCTCGCCGTCGCCACCGATGTCGAGCACCCGGGGGGTGTCGATCGACCATTCCTCGCTCATGGGTTCGTCCTTCCAGCTCGTCCGTTCGCGCTATATCGCGTCTGCCTTTCACGTTATATCGCGTATGGCGCGAGCGCAAGTGCCGTCCGCGCGCTCGGATCGGGGGCACCCATGGGTGGACGCCGGACGCTGGCCTGCAAAACTCGGGCCGTGAGCCGCTTCGCCATCGCCACCTGGTCCGACCCGTCGTACGTCGACCCCGAGCCGCCGATGATCGCCGAGGAGCTGCGCCGTCGCGGTCACGAGGCCGAGGTGGTCGTGTGGCACGAGGACCGTGACTGGGCGCCTTTCGACCTCGTCGTCGTGCGTTCGACCTGGGACTACTTCGACCGGCTCGAGGAGTTCCTCGACTGGGTGGACCGCGTCGAGCGCGATTCGCGAATCATCAACAGCCCCAGCGTGATCCGGTGGAACGCCCACAAGGGTTACCTGGCCGAGCTCCGAGCTCGAGGCGTGCGGGTCCTGCCCAGCCTGACGCTGCCGAGAGGCAGCGCGGACGCAGCCGAGCGACTGCGCGCGACGGGCTGGGACGAGGTCGTCATCAAGCCGGCGGTCGACGGAGGGGCGCGGCTGGCGCTGAAGACCCACAGTGGCGACGCCCGCGCGGCGGAGCACGTCAGCCGGCTCGTGGAGTCCGGCGACACGATCGTGCAGCCGTACGCCGCAGGCGTGGAGCAGGGCGAGGTCTCGATGTTCTTCTTCGGGGGCGAGCTGTCCCACGCGGTGCGCAAGGTCCCGAAGGCCGGGGACTACCGCGTGCAGGCGATGCACGGAGGCCTCGAGGAGCCCCACGAACCCCGCGAGGCCGAGATCGACCTCGCGCGGTCCGCGATGGCCCTGGCGCCTGACCGGCTGGTCTATGCGCGGGTCGACTGCATCGACGTCGACGGGCAGCCGACCCTGATGGAGCTCGAGCTGGTCGAGCCCGACCTGTTCCTGCGGATGTCGCCGGGCTCGCACGAGCGCTTCGTCGACGCCGTGCTCGCCGCTCTCGACTGAGCCCTCGCGAGGGCGCCGAGGACCGGCGTAGCCGGCGGGACCTGGGTGCGCGGGACGGGGGCGAGCGTCGGCGTGCGCGCCAGGTCGGCGTCAGCGGCCGCGCATCGCCTTGCGGTCGACGCGGGTGCGCATCGGGTCCATGCCCGCCGGGATGGGGGGACGGACGCCGCCGAGTGACTTCAGGCGCTTGTTGACGGCCGAGACCTCTTCCTTGGTGAGGACCGGCTTCATCCGGGTCAGCTTGTTGGAGACCTTGCGGACCGGCACCTGACCCTCGGCGTCGCCGACGACGACCATGGTCACGGGCACGCCGGGGGCGACGCGCTCGACCTTCTTGCGCTCGGTGGCGAGCAGCTTGGTGCGGCGGGCGTCGGGGCCCTCACCGATGAGCACGATGCCGGGACGGCCCAGCGCGCGGTAGACGAACGCCGCGCCCATGATGTCCTCGGGCCGCGTGCCCCGCGCCCCGTCCACGGCGACCGGCGACTGGTCGTAGAACCAGCCCCGTCGCAGACCGCCGAGCGCGGCGCCGGCGGCACCGGGCTGGCCCTCGAGCGAGCGGTAGGCCGCGCGCTCGGCCCGACGGCTGAGCACGAGCGTGGCGGCGAGCAACCCGAGGGGGATGCTGAGGAACAGCGCGTACTTCCAGTGGCCGACGAGCACACCGATGCCCGCGCCGACCGCCACCACCGCGACGAACGCGAGGAGCATCCACCAGGGGATCGTGGGATCGACCTTGCGGGCGGCGGTGAACACCTGCCGCACCTGGGCCAACCGGCCCGGCTTCTTGGGCGTGTCGGACTGCTGCTCTTGCTTGCGGGCCATAGTCGTCAACGATACCGGGCGCGAGCGGGCGCTCAGGCCGTGGCTGCCTTGGCCTCGGCGGCGGCGACGAGGGAGGCCGCCTCCTGGCGGGCCGGGTCACCCGCGGCGTCGGCGAGGTGCTGCAGGTGCGCGGGGATCTCGCGGTCCCACTTCCTCATGGCGGTCGCCCAGAGGCGGCCGGCGCGGTAGGACGACCTGACGAGGGGGCCGGCCATGACGCCCTTGAAGCCCATGTCCTGGGCGACGTCGCTCCAGTGCACGAACTCCTCGGGCTTGACCCACCGGTCGATCGGGTGGTGCAGCTTGGAGGGACGGAGGTACTGGGTGATCGTGAGGATGTCGCAGCCCGCGTCGTGCAGGTCGCGGATGGCCTGCTCGACCTCGTGGTCCTGCTCGCCCATGCCGAGGATGAGGTTGGACTTGGTGACCAGCTCCGCCTCGCGGGCCATGGACAGCACCCGCAGCGACTTGTCGTAGGTGAAGGCGGGCCGGATCTGCTTGAAGATCCGCGGCACGGTCTCGAGGTTGTGCGCGAAGACCTCGGGACGCGCGTCGAAGACCTGGCCGACGAGCTCGGGCTTGGCCCCGAAGTCCGGGGGGAGGATCTCGACACCGGTGTTGGGGTTCGCGGCGTGGATCTGGCGGATGGTCTCGGCGTAGAGCCAGGCGGCGCCGTCGGGCTGGTCGTCACGGGCGACGCCGGTCACCGTGGAGTAGCGCAGCCCCATCTGGGCCACCGACTCGGCCACCCGGCGCGGCTCGTCGAGGTCCATCGCCAGGGGCTTGCCCGTCGCGATGTCGCAGAAGTCGCACCGGCGCGTGCAGATGTCGCCACCGATGAGGAAGGTCGCCTCGCGGTCCTCCCAGCACTCGAAGATGTTGGGGCAGCCGGCCTCCTGGCAGACCGTGTGCAACCCCTCGGTCTTCACCATCGAGTGGAGCTTGGTGTACTCCGGGCCCATCTTCGCGGTGGTGCGGATCCACTCCGGCTTGCGCTCGATCGGCGTCTCGGCGTTGCGCGCCTCGACGCGGAGCAGGCGACGGCCCTCGGGTGCGATGGTCACGAAGACTCCCTTGCCTTCCGTTCGGTGCGCCGCCAGCGGTCGGTATGCCGCGGGGCACGGGTGCGCCCGGAGGTCACCGGGCGTCCATCAAGACTACGCCTGTCGTCCCGGTGGTATTCCTCGCCCTCAGGCGCTGACCCTGCGGCTGTGGAACAGCACCCGGGTGAGCAGGTCCACCGTCGGCCCGACACACAGCGACACGAGCAGGGTGCCCGGCCCCACGGCGGCACCGAACGCCCAGCCGGCCAGGGCACCGATCGCCTGGAGCACCGTGTAGCTCCACTTGAACGGCAGGGGAGGGTCGAAGGAGATCGCTGCAGCCTCCGCCGGTCCGGCCCCGAGGTGCGAGGCGAGGTAGCCGGCCACACCCAGGGAGAGCAGCACGAAGGCCACGGCGAGCTCGACGAACCGGGATCCGAGCGTCAGCGGGGTGGGCAGCAGCGGCCCCACGGCGCTGACTGTGCCGCCGACGACGACCGTCTGGAGGACGGTTCCGAGGCCGGGACGCGTGCCGCGAGCCCAGGCCAGCGCGATGAGCAGGATGCCAACACCCACGTTGACCACGACGAAGGGCAGGCCCGAGGCCTTCGTCAGCCCCGAGATCAGGGTCGAGTAGCCGTCCGAGCCGAGTGCCGCGTCGAGCAGGAAGGCGACCCCGACGCCCAGGACCGCGCACGAGATCACGAGCTGCACGATGCGCCGCCCCCGTGGCGCAGTCGTGGGCTGCTCTTCCGGCTCGCTCACCACTGCCCCCGCGGGTGCCGTGGGGGACGCTGGACCGCTCGCCCCCGGGTCGGCCGGAGCCGTCACGCGCTCGGGGTGAGGACGTCGCCGAGGTGCTTCTCGGCATACGGGAGCACGTCCTGGACGGTGACCACCCGGCCGGCCTCGCGGCTGATCGAGCTGACCCCGGCGTCATCGATGCCGCAGGCGACGATGTTGTCGGCCCACGACAGGTCGGCGTCGCAGTTGAGCGCGAAGCCGTGCATGGTGACCTGCCGGCTGACCCGCACCCCGATGGCGCCCAGCTTGCGGTCGGGCCCGCGGTCGTCGGCCAGGACCCACACGCCGGAGCGACCGTCGACCCGGTGGGTCTCGACACCGAAGTCGCGGCAGACCCGGATCATGACCTCCTCGAGGCGGCGGACGTGCGCGACCACGTCGATGGGGACACCGTGCAACCGGACGATGGGGTAGCCGACGAGCTGGCCGGGGCCGTGCCAGGTGATCAGGCCGCCCCGGTCGACGTCGACGACGGGCGTGCCGTCCTTGGGGCGCTGGTGCTCCTCGGTGCGCTTGCCGGCCGTGTAGACCGCGGCGTGCTCGAGCAGCAGGACGGTGTCCTCACCGCCCTCGACGACCCCGGCGTGGACCTCGCGCTGGTGGTCCCACCCGGCTTGGTAGTCGACGAGGTCCGGGGCGAAGCCGACGTGCTCGAAACGCATGCCCGCCAGCGTACGCCGACCCGTCAGGGGCTCTTGAGGCGGCGCGGTTCGAGACGCTCCTCGACCGCACCGTCGCCAGAGCGCGAGACGACGAACGCCCCCTTGCCGTCCACCTCGCTCACCGCCTCGACCAGCTCGGTGCCGCGGTAGACCAGGCCCACCCCGTCGTCGGTGCAGTGGGTCGTGGGCAGGGTGCCGTCGGCAACGAGCTGGTGGACCAGGGGGCGGCGACGCGCCTCGGAGTCGTAGTGCACGCCGTTGCCGTAGGGCAGGAAGCCCAGGCTGTCGGTGACCGCGCGCAGCTCCGGGCCGAAGGAGTCGGTGGTCCCACCGGTGTACCAGCAGATCGAGCCCGCGGAGACGCCGGCCAGGACCACCCCGGCCTCCCAGACCCGGCGGAAGACCGCGTCGAGCTCGTGGACGCGCCACACGGCCAGCAGGTTGGCCACCGAGCCGCCGTTGACCCAGACGACGTCCTGGTCGAGCAGGTGTCCCTCGACGTCGTCGAGGCTGGGCATGGGGAACAGGTGCAGGTTGGTGAGGTCGAACCCGGCCACGCGCGCCGCGTCGTGTATCCAGTCGCCGAAGTACCGCTGGTCTCCCGAGGCCGTGCCGAGGTGGGTGATGCGCGGTGCCCGGCCGCTGGCGCCGGACAGCTCGACGGCGTGGTGGACCAGGGCGTCGAACTCGAGTCGGACGCGGGTGCCGAAGCGGTAGCCACCCGAGGTGGCGAGGATCGTGGGCTTGTCTGCAGGCATCCCCAGACCCTAGGGGCTCGGCGTGCCCCGCCCCCGCGGGCCTGTGGACAACGGCCGGGGCGACCTCGCGGATCCGGCGATAGTGGGGGGATGGACGGGTGGATGGACGGGGGAGTGAACAGGGGGGTGGAGCGGGGTTCGGACCATCGGGTGCCGCGTGTGCCGGGCTACGACCTGGGCGAGCTCCTCGGGCAGGGGGCTGCGGGCCGCGTGTGGTCCGCGACGAGGGTCGAGGACGGCGCTCGGGTGGCCGTCAAGGTGGTCAGCGTGCGCGGCGACGACGACGCCGACCGCGTGGCCCGCGAGCTGTCCGTGCTGGCCACCACGACGGTCGAGGGGGTGGTGGGCTTCCGGGAGTCGGTGGGGCTCGACACCGACCCGCCAGCCGTGGCGATCGTGCTCGACCTGGCCCGAGGGGGTTCGCTGGCGCGGGCGGTGGGGGCGCGGGGACACCTGAGCGTGGGCGAGGCCGTGACGGTGCTTGCTCCGGTGGCCAGGGCGCTCGCCGGGTTGCACGGGCTCGGTGTGGTCCACGGGGACGTCTCTCCGGGCAACGTCCTGCTCGAGCTCAATGGCAGGCCGCTGCTGGCCGACGTGGGTGTGGCGTCGCTGCTGGGGGAGACGCCGGGTGAGGTCTTCGGCACCGAGGGCTTCGTCGCCCCGGAGGTCGCGGACGGGGCGGTGCCGACCGCCGCCTCCGACGTGTATGCCGTGGGGGCGCTTGCTTGGTGGTGCGTCACCGGTGCGCCGCCTGAGCCGGCCGCACTGCGGCGGCCGTTGGCGCAGCTCGAGCCCGGGTTGCCCGCGGCGTTCCTCGAGTGGACCGTGCGGGCGATGGCGAGCGACCCGGCCCAGCGTCCCGACGCGGCCGCACTCGCGGTCGGGTACTTCGACGCGGCGGCGTGCGCACCGCTGCGCCTGGTGGTCGGGTCGGACGAGACGTCGCTGCTGACCCGGCGGGTGCGGGAGTCAGCCGAGCGGGCCCGGGGGAGCGAACGCGACGCCGGGGCGGGCGACCGTCGCCGCGACCGGGTGAGCCGGCACTGGAGGGGACGGCTCACCCGTCGGAGTTCCGCCGCGGCGGAC
>NZ_JBFUEO010000038.1:0-29239 GCF_056403935.1 Pedococcus sp. P2_E4
GCCCACCCCCGGCTCGTGGCGTTGGCCCAGGCGACGTCGCTCGCCGAGCAGTCGGCCGACGAGTCCCGGCGGGCCGAGGCCGTCGGCCTGCGCCGGCTCATGCTGGAGCAGGGTCAGCGGGTGGCCGGTGCCGAGGCCGAGCACGCCAGGGCGCTGGACCGCTGGCGCGCGGCCGACCACCGCGCCGCGGTCGTCCTCGGGCGACTCCTTGACGACGGGCTGGCCGACGGCGCGCTCTACGACGCCCTCACGACGGCCAACCGCCTGGCCGGCGCCACGGGCGACGTGTCAGGTGCCCTCGAGCTGGTCCCGCCGCTTCGACCTGCTGCCGGCCCGGTCTCGCTCGTCGCGGCGGGGGTGCAGCTCGGCTCCGACGTGACGCTGCGGTCCGCCTACGGCGACGGCGACTGGTCCACCATCGCGCTCCACGGCGCGGCAGCCGTCGCGGGCCCGGTCGCGACGGGACTTCGGGCCACCGCCTCGGCGGGGTCGGTCGTGCCGGGCGGCGCGGCGTCGGTCGTGCGGGTCGGCGACCGCCACACGCCGTCGTCCGCCTGGCGAGGCGCCCTGGTCCATGCCGGCGTCAACCCGCCTCCGGCCTGGCGCGAGCGCCTCCAGGAGGGCCTGCGCGAGGGCTGGGCCGATGCTGTCGGCTCGGGCGGCACCGCTGCGGCGAGGTCGGGCCGGGCTCCCACCGTCGCCGGCGCGGTCCCTGTGCCAGCCACCGGTCGGGCCAGGGCGGACTGGCTGCGCAGCCACGGGCGCGACGTGGCAGTGGCGCACGCCACGGCATACGCGCGCTCCAGGTGGCTCGACGACTGGGCGAGGGCCACGAGCGCCGGGCCGGTGTCGCAGGCCATGCATGTCACGGGTTCCGCTGTGGCGCAGGGCGGCTGGGCCGCCGACCGGACCTCCGACGCCCGCGAGTCCGAAGCCCGGCGCGACGGCCGCTGACCCCCCGGGCCGGGCTGGCCCCACCGTCACGTCCGCGATGAGAGATGGGTATGCCGTGTGGTCACGGCCGCGACGTACGCTGCAGACAGGTCATGAGCGCCAGCGACAAGCCCCGGCTCGCTGGCCGGCAACCCCCCTACCGCGGTGGGGTGCCCCGGGTGAGGACCAGGCGATCGCCGTCCCGCAGCCGCGGGACCGGTCGCAAGCGCGGAGACCGTCTCGGGACCCGCAGCGATGCGGCGCCCGCCGTGTCGTCAGATCGCACACGGAAGGTCGTCATGAGCACACCGAACTGGTCCTTCGAGACCCGGCAGATCCACGTGGGGCAGGAGCCCGACGCCGCCACCGGCGCCCGGGCGCTCCCCATCTACCAGACCACCTCGTACGTCTTCAAGGACACCGAGCACGCCGCAAACCTCTTTGCCCTCAAGGAGTTCGGCAACATCTACACCCGCATCATGAACCCCACGCAGGACGCGGTGGAGCAGCGAGTGGCCTCGCTCGAGGGTGGCGTCGCCGCCCTGCTGGTGGCCTCGGGGCAGGCAGCCGAGACCTTGGCGATCCTCAACGTCGCCGAGGCCGGCGACCACCTCGTCGCCAGCCCGAGCCTCTACGGCGGGACGTTCAACCTGTTGAAGCACACGCTGCCGAAGTTCGGCATCGAGGTGACCTTCGTCGAGGACCCCAACGACCTGGAGTCGTGGCGGGCTGCCGTGCGCCCGAACACCAAGCTGTTCTTCGGCGAGACGATCGCGAACCCCAAGTCCGAGGTGCTCGACATCGAGGGGGTGGCCGCTGTCGCGCACGAGGCCGGCGTGCCGCTCATCGTCGACAACACCATCGCGACGCCGTTCCTCATCCGGCCGCTGGAGTGGGGCGCCGACGTCGTCGTGCACTCGGCGACCAAGTACCTCGGCGGTCACGGCACCTCGATCGCCGGGGTCATCGTCGACGGCGGCACCTTCGACTACGCCGCAGATCCCGAGCGGTTCCCCAACTTCAACACCCCGGAGGAGAGCTACCACGGCCTCGTCTTCGCCCGCGACCTCGGCGTCGGCAGCCCCCTCGGGGCCAACCTCGCGTACATCCTCAAGGCGCGGGTGCAGCTGTTGCGTGACCTGGGTCCGGCGATCTCGCCGTTCAACGCGTTCCTCGTCGCCCAGGGGATCGAGACGCTGAGCCTGCGCATCGAGCGACACCTGGCCAACACCTACCGGGTGGCCGACTACCTCCAGGCCAGCGACCAGGTCGAGACGGTGGTGTGGGCGTCGCTGCCCGACCACGAGTCCTACGAGAAGGCCAAGAAGTACGCACCCGCAGGGGCGGGCGCAGTGCTCGCGTTCGAGATCAAGGGTGGCGTCGAGGCGGGGCGCCGGTTCGTCGAGGCGCTGACCCTGCACAGCCACGTGGCCAACATCGGGGACGTGCGCTCGCTGGCAATCCACCCCGCGTCGACGACCCACTCGCAGGGCCCTGACGCCGACCGGCTCGCCGCGGGGGTCACCCCGGGGCTGGTCCGGCTGGCCGTCGGCATCGAGCACATCGACGACATCCTCGCCGACCTCGACCAGGGCTTCATCGCGGCCAAGGGAGCCTGACCGCGCACCTGCGTCCGACGGCGTACGTCGGACGCAGGTGCCTCCGGGTGGGTGCGGGAGCACAATGGGGACATGGCAGCCCACCCGTCGCCGTTGACGGTCCACCTGCACCTGCACGCGCTCCACGCTCGGGCACGGCTGTCGTGGCTCGCGACGGTGGCGGTCGTCGTCGTGCTGCTCGTCGTGCTCGCCGTGCTCCTGACGGGTGACGGGAGGATCCTGTCGCCTGACCAGCTCCCGCAACCGCGTCACCTGACGTCGTTGGTGCGCTGAGGAGCCTCGGGCCGGATTCGTCCCACCCGTATGATTTCGCCGTGTCCTCCGAGCAGCAGTCCCAGTCTCGGCGGCCACCCCGGCGGTCGTCGCGACGGCGCGCGCCGCGCCCCGTGCGGGTCCCGCCACCTGTGCCGGAGCTGACCTACCCGGAGGACCTGCCCGTCGTCGCCCGCAAGGACGACATCGCCGCGGCGATCCGCGACCACCAGGTCGTGATCGTGGCGGGCGAGACGGGGTCGGGCAAGACGACCCAGCTGCCCAAGATCTGCCTCGAGGTGGGGCGGGGTCGGACGGGCCTGGTCGGGCACACCCAGCCGCGCCGGATCGCGGCCCGGTCGGTCGCGGAGCGGATCGCCGAGGAGCTCGGGGTCGAGCTGGGCGGGGCGATCGGCTACCAGGTCAGGTTCACCGACCAGAGCAGCGACAACACCCTCGTCAAGGTGATGACCGACGGCATCCTGCTCGGGGAGATGCAGCGGGACCGGATGCTGCGCAAGTACGACACGATCATCATCGACGAGGCGCACGAGCGGTCGCTCAACATCGACTTCATCCTCGGCTACCTCAAGCAGCTGCTCCCGCGCCGACCCGACCTCAAGGTCGTCATCACCTCGGCCACGATCGACCCGGAGCGGTTCGCCCAGCACTTCGCCGACGTCCGGACGGGGGAGCCGGCGCCGATCATCGAGGTGTCCGGCCGCACCTATCCCGTCGAGGTGCGCTACCGACCACTCGTCGACCCCGACCGTCCGAGCGACGAGGAGCGCGACCAGGTGACCGGTGTGGTCGAGGCCGTCGAGGAGCTCTGGACCGAGCGTCCCGCCGACGGGACGGGCCACGACATCCTGGTCTTCCTGTCGGGCGAGCGCGAGATCCGGGACACCGCCGACGCGCTGCAGGGACTCGGGCTGCCGCAGACCGAGGTGCTGCCGCTGTATGCACGGCTGTCCGCCGCGGAGCAGCACCGGGTGTTCGGGAGGGCCACGGGCCGGCGGATCGTGTTGGCCACCAACGTCGCCGAGACCTCGCTCACCGTCCCCGGCATCCGCTACGTCGTCGACGCCGGGACGGCACGCATCTCCCGCTACTCCCAGCGCACCAAGGTGCAGCGGCTGCCGATCGAGCCGATCTCGCAGGCCAGTGCCAACCAGCGAGCGGGTCGCTGTGGCCGCCTCGCCGACGGCATCGCGATCCGGCTGTACTCGCAGGAGGACTACGACGCCCGACCCGAGTTCACCGAACCCGAGATCCAGCGCACCAGCCTCGCCTCGGTCATCCTCCAGATGACCTCGCTCGGCCTCGGTGACGTCGCCGCGTTCCCCTTCGTCGACGCGCCGGACCCACGCCAGGTCGCCGACGGCGTACGCCTGCTCGAGGAGCTCGGCGCCTTCGACACGCAGGAACCCGGGAGTCCCGACCCCGAGGTGCCGGGCCGCGTCCCGGACGCCGCGGTCACGAGCCGGCCCACTGGCGAAGGCTCCCGGCCGAGAGGGGCCCGTCGCGGAGGACGCCGGCTCACGGCATACGGCACCACGCTCGCCCGGCTCCACGTGGACCCGCGCCTGGGCCGGATGCTCATCGAGGCCGGCAAGCTCGGCTGCACGCGTGAGGTGCTCGTCATCGTCGCCGCCCTGTCGATGCAGGACCCCCGTGAGCGACCCGCGGACAGGCAGACCCAGGCCGACCAGTCGCATGCCCGCTTCAAGGACGAGCGCTCCGACTTCATCTCGCTACTGAACCTCTGGGGCTACCTCAAGGAGCAGCAGAAGGCGTTGTCGCACAGCGCTTTTCGACGGATGTGCCGCAGCGAGTTCCTCCACTACCTGCGCGTACGTGAGTGGCAGGACCTGCACAGCCAGCTGCGCAAGGCATGCCAGGACCTCGGCATCGACCCTCGCCAGGCGACGGCCGCGCCCGGTGAGGCGCCCGACGCCGACATCGTGCACCAGGCGATCCTGTCGGGACTGCTGTCGCACATCGGACTGCGTGACGAGGCCAAGCGCGACTACCTGGGGGCGCGAGGTGCCCGGTTCGGCATCTCGCCGGGGTCGACGCTGTTCCGCCACCAGCCCACCTGGGTGATGTCGGCGGAGCTCGTCGAGACCACCCGGCTGTGGGCCAGGACCAACGCCCGGATCGACCCGGTCTGGGCCGAGCGCCTGGCCGGGCACCGGGTCAAGCGGTCGTACTCCGAGCCACGCTGGTCCCGCAAGCAGGGGGCGGTGGTCGCGACCGAACGGGTGATGCTCTACGGCGTGCCACTGGTGGCGGCGCGCACCGTGCAGTACTCCCGGATCAACCCCGAGGAGTCCCGGGACCTGTTCATCAGGCACGCCCTGGTCGAGGGGGACTGGGACACGCACCACGAGTTCTGGCGGGCGAACCAGGCTCTGCTGAGACGACTCTCGGAGCTGGAGGAGCGCGCCCGGCGCCGCGACATCCTCGTCGATGACGAGGACCTCGTCACCTTCTACGACGCCCGGCTCCCCGCTGACGTCGTGTCCCAGCGGCACTTCGACCGCTGGTGGAAGGGAGCCCGGCGCGAGACCCCGCAGCTGCTCACGTTCACCGAGGAGCTGCTCACCCGCGACACCGCCGACGCCGTATCCGCCCAGGACTACCCGCGCACGTGGCAGCAGGGCGGGCTCGACCTCGCCGTCACCTACCAGTTCGAGCCGGGGTCGGCCGCCGACGGTGTCACGGTCCACATCCCGGTCCAGGTCCTCAACCAGGTGCAGGACGAGGGTTTCGACTGGCAGGTGCCCGGGCTGCGGGAGGAGCTGGCCACCGCCCTGCTGCGGTCCCTGCCCAAGGCCACGCGCGTGCACTTCGTCCCGGCCCCCGACCACGCGGCCCTCGCCCTCGCGCAGGCCCAACCGGGCGGAGGCCGCCGGCTCGCCGACGAGCTGGCCCGTGTGCTGCACGCCCGGACCGGGATCACCGTCCCACCCGAGCAGTTCGCGCCCGAGCGGGTCCCTGACCACCTGCGGGTGACCTTCTCCGTGGAGGACGGCGCAGGCCGGGTCGTGGGCGCAGGCAAGGACCTCGCCACGCTCAAGGAGCAGCTGGCCGGGCAGGTGCAGCAGCGGATGTCACGCGCCGGTGCCGCCATCGAGCGCAGGGACCTGACGCAGTGGGACTTCGGTCAGCTGCCCGCGACCTTCGAGTCGGCCTCAGGGGGCCAGACCGTGCAGGGCTACCCCGCGCTGGTGGACCGGGGGAAGGCGGTCGACCTCGTGGTCATGACCGGGCGGCGCGAGGCCGAGGCGTCGACACTGCTGGGGGTCCGGCGGCTGCTGCTGATCAACACGAGCGCGCCCTGGAAGCGCGTCCTCGCCCGCCTCAGCAACGCCCAGAAGCTCGCGCTCGCCGACAACCCGCACGGGTCCGTCCCAGCGCTCCTCGAGGACTGCCTCGCCGCGGCCGTCGACGACATCGTCTCGGAGCGGGCCGGGAGCGTCCGCGACGAGGACTCGTTCGCCGAGGTCCTGGCTGCGGTCCGGACCCACGTGGCGACCCGGGTGCTGACCGTCGTGGCCGAGGTCGAGCCCGTGCTGACCACGGCCCGCGACGTGCGCGCCGCCCTCGACCGACTCGCGGCCCCGGCGACCGGCGCCCTGGTGGCCGACGTCCGGGCGCAGCTCGACAGCCTCGTCTACCCGGGCTTCGTGGCCGACACGGGCGTCGCGCACCTGCCCCACCTGCGGCGCTACCTGCGGGCCATGCTCCAGCGCCTCGACAAGGCGTCGTCGTCACCCGCGAGCCTGGCCCGTGACGCCACGAGCCAGGAGGTCGTCGACCGGGTCGAGATCGCGTATGCCGACCTGCTCGACTCCCTGCCGCGCGTCGAGCGCCGCTCGGCACCGGTACGCGCGGTGGGCTGGATGGTCGAGGAGCTCCGGGTGAGCCTGTTCGCGAACGGCATCGGCACTGCATACCCCGTGTCGGAGAAGAGGATTCGCGCTGCCATCGCAGCGCTGGACTGACCAACCGGCCACCCCACGGACGGCGGGCGCCGGCGCATCGGACGGACGAAGGCCCCGACCACCAGGGTGGTCGGGGCCTTCGCAGGAGCTGCCCGTGTCAGGCCAGGTGCACGTTCTCGTGGCCCTCGGACGACAGCGACTCGTGCTTGACGTTGAGGAAACCGAACGTGATGAGCGAGCCGACGAGGATCATGACGCCGGCGACCAGGTAGGCGTGGCTGGAGCCGAACGTCTGCGCCTGGAGCGCGATCTGGTGCTGGGCGGCCTGGATCTGCTCCGGGGACAGGGCACCGGACGCGGCCTTTGTCTGCAGGGCTGCACCGAGCTCGGCGCCGCGGTCCTTGGCGCCGTTCGCGAACACCGTGCTCAGCGTGGCCAGTCCCAGTGCTCCACCGACCTGCTGCATGGTGTTGAGGACCGCAGAGGCGACACCGGAGTCCTCCGAGGCGACACCGGCCGTGGCCGTGAGGGTCATCGGCACGAAGGTCAGGCCCATGCCGACCGCGAGGACGGTGATCCAGGGCAGGAGGCCCGTGGCGTAGGAGCTGTCGACGTCGAGCTGGGCGAAGCCGAACATGCCCGTCGCGGCGAGCAGGGTGCCCACACCGGCGATCCAGCGCGGGTCCACGCGGGTCATCAGGGTGGAGGCGATCTGGGCCGCCACGACGATGCCGAACGAGAACGGCAGGAACGCGAAGCCGGACTTCAGCGGCGAGTAGCCCAGCACCTGCTGGATGTAGAGACCGAGGAAGTAGAACATCGCGAACATCGCGGCGCCGACGATGAGCATCACGGCGAAGGACGTGCCGCGGGTGCGGTCGGCCAGGATGCGGATCGGCATGAGGGCGTGGGTGGAACGCATCTCCACGACGACGAAGGCGACCAGCATCGCGACACCGGCGATCAGGGTGGTGAGGGTGGTGGCCGAGGTCCAGGAGTCGCTGGCGGCGTTGGTGAGGCCGTAGACGAGGGACACCAGGCCGCCGGTGCCGAGGATGGCGCCGGGGACGTCGATCCTGCCCTTGCCGGGCTCGGACTCGGACAGGAACCGCGGTGCGAGGAAGGCGACGAGCACGCCGATCGGCACGTTGATGAACATCGTCCAGCGCCAGTCGATCTCGGTGAGCGCCCCACCGAGGATGAGGCCGACGGCCGCGCCCGCACCGGACATCGCGGCATACACACCCATGGCGCGGTTGCGCGACGGGCCGGCGGGGAAGGTCGTGGTGATCAGCGCGAGCGCGGTGGGGGAGGCGAGGGCGGCACCGATGCCCTGCAGGGCGCGGGCGCCCAGCAGCATGCCCTCGGTCTGGGCCAGGCCACCGAGGAGCGAGGCGGCGGCGAAGACGAGCACGCCCGTCATGAACACCTTGCGGCGGCCGAACAGGTCACCGAGGCGGCCGCCCAGCAGCAGCAGGCCACCGAAGGCGAGGGTGTAGGCCGTGACGACCCACGAGAGGTTCTCCTGGGTGAAACCCAGGTCGGTCATGATGTGCGGCATCGCGATGTTCACGATCGTGCCGTCGAGCACGACCATGAGCTGCGCGGCCGTGATCACGGTGAGCGCGATGCCCAGGTGACGGCCCTTGCCGCTCGGGGCGGCCTGGGGTTCCGGTGTCGAGACGGGCTCGACGACGACAGTCGAAGACATGGTTGGTCCTTGGGTGTGATGGGTGCCGTGACGGCGGTCATGGGGGTGGTGACGCAGTGGGGTGACGCAGTGGTGACGCAGTGGTGACGCAGCGGTGACGTGGAGCTGGGTGCGGTGCTGGTGGGTCGGTCAGGTGCGCTGCAACGACGCGGCGCACGCGGGGAGGACGACGTTGTCCACCAGGGCGATGAGGCGCTCCTGCGTCGGGTGCGCACCCGTCAGCATGGCCTCGTGGATGGAGATCGCCGGCAGCAGTCGTGCCAGCATCTCGAGGTCGGCGTCCTTGCCGATATCTCCGCGTCGCTGGGCGGCGCGGAAGGTCTCGAGCGTGACGGCCATCTTGGGCCCGATGAGCCGGGTCATGATGGCCTCGTGCAGCTCGGCGTCGCGGTGCAGGGACCCGAGCAGGGCGGCGAACACCTGGATGGGGCGCTCCTCGCCGAGCCCGCCCTTGGCGCAGGCCTGGGCGATGAGGTCTCCGCGCAGGCTGCCGGTGTCGGGGTAGCGGTCCGCCTCGACCCCGATCATCAGCTGGAGCGCGTCGACCACGAGGTCGACCTTGCCGGGCCAGCGTCGGTAGAGCGTCGCCTTGGACGCCTTGGCGGCGCTCGCCACCGCGTCGAAGGTGAGCTTGTCGTAGCCCATCTCGACGAGCGTCTCCAGGGCCGCCTCGAGGATCTCGAGCTCACGCTCACCCTCCACGCGGGGTCGGCTGCGGGCCGGTTCCTGCGCGGTGGTGGTGCTGGCGAGCGGCGTCACGATGGTCCTTCGAATGGATGGAACGAAACTGTTTCGTTTCATCAAACCGTAGGCCCCCTCGGCCCATTCCGCAAACCCCGATGATGTGACGCAGGTCACCACGGCTCAGGGCCGGGTGGGTGCGGCTTGGTATGGCGCGGGGTGGAGGCGCAGCGCGGAATCCCGTGGCAGGCTCGTGCGTTGCACAGGGCGAACCCCGAGAACCACCCCGGGAACACCAGACGAATCCGTGGAGACACCGTGCAGAACCCCTCCGAGCTCTACCACCTCGAGACCGACACCGACCCGCAGGAGCTGCGGGCCTCGGTCATGCTCGTCGCGCTGGGCGGGTTCATGGACGCCGGGCACACCCAGCGGCTCCTGACCGACCACCTGCTGGCGTCGGGGGAGTCGACGGTGGTCGCGTCCTTCGACGCCGACCAGCTGATCGACTACCGCAGCCGTCGTCCGGCCATGGTCTTCGACACCAACCGCTGGCTCAGCTACGACGACCCCTTCCTGGGCCTGCACCGGCTCGTCGACCGTGACGGCACGCCGTACTTCCTGTTGACCGGTCCCGAGCCCGACTTCCAGTGGGAGCGCATGACCGAGGCCGTGCGCGAGCTCGTGACCCTGCTCGGCATCGACCTGGTCGTCAGCGCCCACGGGATCCCCATGGCCGTGCCGCACACGCGTCCCATCGGCATGACGGCGCACGCCACCGACCCGCGCCTGATCCCCGTGCAGGACAACCCCTTCGGCCGCGTCGAGGTCCCCGGCAGCCTGTCGTCCCTCATCGAGCTGCGGCTGGGTGAGTCCGGACGCGACGCCATCGGCTTCGCGGTGCACGTGCCGCACTACCTGGCCCAGGCAGAGTTCGCCGACGGCGCGGTCACGGCGCTCAACGCGATCACCGGCGCGACGGGGCTCAACCTGCCGATCGACGACCTCATCGCGCAGGCCGGGCTCAACCGCGCCGAGATCGCTCGCGAGATCGAGGGCTCGGACGAGGTGGGTCAGGTCATCGCGGCGCTGGAGCGCCAGTACGACACCTTCATCGAGGGGCGCCAGAAGCCGAGCCTGCTCGCGACCGACGTCAGCGAACTGCCCTCTGCCGACGAGATCGGCGCCGAGTTCGAGCAGTTCCTGCGCTCGGTCAACGACGACGAGGCCGGGTCCGCGGGCTGACCTCCGACGTCGCGACCCACCCTCGAGGCGAGACGACACGAGGCCCCCGGCTGCTGCCGGGGGCCTCGCTCTCTGCGGGGGGTCTGGTCTGGTCTGCCCGGTGGGCTTGGAGCCGGGTGTCGCCGTGCGTCACATCGTGATGTGACGCTCTCACACCTTGGCGTGCCGCGCCCTGGCGAAGCTGTAGAGGCCGAAGGACACGAAGCCGAGCGCCATGACCACGAGCAGCCCGGTGCCGAACGGCTCGTCACGCAGGGACTTGAGGGCACCGTCGAGACCGGTGGCCTCCTTGGCCTGCTTGTGGAATCCCGCCGCGCAGAACAGGAACCCGACGATGGCCAGCGCCACGCCCTTGGCGATGTAGCCGAACCGTCCGGCTCGGGTCGCCCAGGTGCCCGGGTGGTCCTCGAGGTCGCGCAGGAACTTCTTGGTCCAGCCCTTGTGGACGTGGTAGGCGCCGACCGCGATCACGCCGACCCCGATGAGTACCACGAGAACCCGACCCCCGGGCTTGTCGAGCAGGGAGGCCGTGAAGTCCTGGCTCTGGCTCTTGCTGCTGCTCGACTTGCCACGGGCGAAGGTGAAGGCCGACCAGGCCAGCACCAGGTAGACGATCGCCTTGCCGCCCGCCTTCGCCCGGCCGCCCCACGCGTCCTTGTCGCCGCCGGGGTGACCGATGACCGCATCCGTGAGCTGCCACAGCGCCAACCCGAGGAAGCCGACGACGGCCAGCCAGAGCAGCAGCTTGCCCAGGCCGTTGTCGGCGAGGGCGCCGAGGGCCCCGCTCTGGTCCGCGCTCTTGCCGCTCTTGCCGAAGGCCACCTGCACCGTGATCCACCCGATCAGCAGGTGCAGCAGGCCGCTCACGGCGTAGCCGGCTCTGGCGGCGCCCTCGAGGATGGGGCTGTCAGAGGCGCGGGAGGCGGCTTGCTTCATGTCTTGGGAGTCCACGAGTCCAACCTAACCACGCATTGCCGCAGGTCAGGCGTCAGATGCGCGAGCGAAGTCGTCGTGCCGCAGCAGGACGTCGCCGGCAGCGCACTCAGTCCTTGGCCTCCGACCACCGGTGGATCACCGACGCGTCCGCGACGAAGCGCACCTGCTCGGAGCCGGTCCACCGCCGGGCGCTGTCGTCGAGGGCCCGGACGAGCCGCTCACGGGTCTGCTCGGCGTGCTCCTGCGGGACGTGGACGAGCAGCTCGTCGTGAAGGCACAGCACGATCTGGGCCCCGAGGTCACGCGTCGTCGCCCGGACCGTGGCGGCCCAGGCCTTGAAGAGCTCGGCGGCCGACCCCTGGATGACGGCGTTGCGGGCGAACCGGCCCCGCGCCGCGTCATGGCTCCTCGTCGCGTCGTAGCTCCCTGCGGTGTCCTGGCTGCCCACACCGTCCTGCCCGCCGGCCTCGGCGGCAGGCTCGCCGGCCGGCGCCTGGGTCAGCACCGCGTCGAGGGGGATCAGCCGCCCCCCGAAGGTGCGCAACGGCTCACGCCGCAACCCGGCGGCATACGCCTCGTCGAGGTAGCCCATGGCGGTGGGGTAGGCGCGTTCCAGGCCCTTGAGGGCCTCGCCGGCCGCCCCGCTGCGCTGGCCGTACATGGCGGCGAGCACCGCGATCTTGGCGACGGGGCGCTCGACCCCGAGGCGGGCGGCCACCGGGGCGTAGAGGTCGTCGGCGCGGGTGGCCGCGGCGAACGCGGTGTCACCGGAGACCGCCGCGAGGACCCGGGGCTCGATCTGCCCGAGGTCGGCCCGCACGAACACGTGCCCCGGGTGGGCGGCGACCGCGGGTCGCAGCGGGATCGGCAGGTTGTGCAGACCGTTCTGGGCGGTCATCCGCCCGGCCGCGCCGTCGCAGGCGGTCCACCCACCGCGCAGCCGGTCGTCGGCCCCGACGTGGGTGTCGAGCCAGGCGTAGCCGTAGGTCGTGGCGATGCGTTCGGCCTTGCGCCACTCGAGCAGTGCGTCGACCAGGGGGTGCGTCTCACGGAACGGCTCGAGCACCCACTTGCGGGTGTTGGGGACGACGACCCCGACGGAAGCGAGAATCTCCTTGACCTGCAACGGGTTTCGCAGATCGGCGCGTTCGTGCCCCGGTGCGTGCTTGAGGACGAGGGAGTCGCGCTCCGCCCGGATCTCGCGGGCCTCGGCCTCGCTGCCGGGACGTGGCCCGGCGGCCTGGGCGATCAGCAGCTCGGTCGTCGGGCGGTCCAGCGGCAGACCGTCGCGCTCGAGCTCCACACAGAGGAACGCCGCCGCCGACTCCGAGTAGGCCGCGGCCACACTGCGTGGACCCACCCCGTCGAGCAGGTCCTGCTGACGCCGGCTGACGTCCAGCGCCGCCCGCCCCCAGGCGAGGAGGGCGTCGTCGGTCGGCTGCCAGGCGCTGGTCCCCGCGTCGGGCCGCAGGTAGCCGTCGGCGCGGACGACCTCACCGGCAGGCGTGTCGTCGGAGGCCGAGAAGTCGAAGAGATCGCCCCGCACGACGGCCGGCAACCGGACGGGGTCGAGACCGTGGGCCCTGGCCCACGCCAGCGGYGGGCTCGCCGCCCAGCCGCCGACCAGGAGCCGGTGCGCCTCGGCGACGTCCCAGCAGCGCGCCACCGGGATGGCGGCCTGGGCGAGGGCCCGGGCGTCGCTGCCCGCCGACCACCACACCCACCGGACGTCCCCGGCGGACTCGAGCTCGGCCGCCCGCCTCACCACGGCGGCCAGCGGCCCGACCTCGGGCCGCCGCCCTTCAGGGGACACGAGCGCGGCACGGCCGTCGGGAGCGACGACGAAGGCGACGAGGGTGGGTGGCATGGCGCGGACATCCTCGCACCAGGGTGCGACGAGGTCAGCCGGCCCGGGTCTTGAGGGCGGTCTGGCGCTTGATCCGGCTGAGCATGCCCACCATGCCGCGCAGCCGCAGGGGGGAGACGGCCTCGCCGAGGGAGAACCGGTAGGGCGCGTCCTCGGGGACGGCGAGCACCTCGTCGACGGTCAGCCCGTCGAGGCCCTCGTGCAGGATCCCGGCGAAGCCACGCGTCGTCGGGGCCTCCGGAGGGGCGGAGAAGAACAGGTGGACGGGCCTGCGCCCAGGCTCGTCGGCCGGCTCGTCACCCACCTCGACCGCGAGGAACAACGGTGACTGGCACTCGTGGACCTGCTCCATCTCACCCAGCCGACCGGCATACCGCTCGGGGAGGTCGGGCAGGCCCTCACTGAACTCCAGGAGTAGCTCCAGCCGTTGTGGCACAGCGAGATCCGCGAAGTCGGTGGCGATCTCCTCGAGCCCCGCGGGCATCACCGCGGCGGTGTCGGTCACGTCACCGCTCCACGGGGACGCGCACGGCGTTGCCCCACTCGGTCCACGAGCCGTCGTAGTTGCGCACCTCGCCGAACCCCAGCAGATGGGTCAGGACGAACCAGGTGTGCGACGAGCGCTCGCCGATGCGGCAGTAGGCGATGGTCGGCTCGCTCGGCGACAGGCCCTGCTCCTGGAGGTAGATCGCCTCGAGGTCCTCACGCGACTTGAACGTGCCGTCCTCGTTGGCTGCCCGAGCCCACGGCACCGACTTCGCGCCAGGGATGTGGCCACCGCGCATGGCGCCCTCCTGCGGGTAGTCGGGCATGTG
The DNA here is from genome assembly GCF_056403935.1 of Pedococcus sp. P2_E4. Taxonomy (NCBI): domain Bacteria; kingdom Bacillati; phylum Actinomycetota; class Actinomycetes; order Micrococcales; family Intrasporangiaceae; genus Pedococcus; species Pedococcus sp. P2_E4. Next base: position 14,010 of record NZ_JBFUEO010000038.1, read on the forward strand.
AAGCAGCTCACCGGAGTACTCGCCGGGGGAGCGGACGTCGACCAGCGGCCCGCCGAGGTGGGCGAGGACGTCGTCCTTGAACGCGCGGATCGGTGCGTCGTCCCGCTCCACCACCGGGTATGCCGCGTCGCCCGTGAGGGTCGCGACCGCCGGCAGGTCCTTGGTGACCTCGCGACCCTCGGCGAGCCACTTGGCGCGACCACCGTCGAGCAGCCGGACGTCCTCGTGGCCGAACAGGCTCATCACCCACAGGGCGTAGGCGGCCCACCAGTTGTTCTTGTCGCCGTAGACGACGACCGTCGTGTCGCGGCCGACCCCACGTGCGGACATCACCGCGGCGAACTGCTCGGCGTCGACGTAGTCGCGCATCACCGGGTCGTTGAGGTCCTGGTGCCAGTCCAGCTTGAGCGCGCCGGGGATGTGGCCGGTGTCGTAGAGCAGGACGTCCTCATCGGACTCCAGGACGACGACGCCGTCGGGACCGCCGACCTCGCCGGCGTCGATCTTCGCGGCCAGCCAGTCGGTGGTGACGAGGCGCTCGGGGTGGGCGTACTGGGCGAAGGCGCTGGCGGGGGAGTCGGTCATGTCCCAAGGCTAATCCCGCTGGTCAGCGGGCCTCGTGGCAGGATGGCCGGACACCGACTTAGGAGGGTTTCGTGGGTTTCCTCGGATTGGGCAAGGACGACGCCGACAAGGCAGTCGAGCAGGTCAAGGGGACCCGGTCCGCCCTCGAGCAGGCCCAGCAGGGCCGCGAGGACTCCGGGATGTTCTCGGGCGCCGTGACCGGCATGGTCGAGAACCTCCTCGACCTCGGGATCGACGGCAAGGGCCCCTTCGACTCGGCCCAGAAGGTCGCCGACGTCAAGCGCGCCGAGAAGCCTGACGCCGAGGAGGCCATCGACGCCGTCGTGCGCGGTCACCTCAAGCTGGCCGCGGCCGGCGGCTTCGTGACGGCGCTGGGTGGCTTCATCACGCTCCCGGTCGCGCTGCCCGCCAACGTCCTCGAGTTCTACGTCGTCGCCACCCGCATGGTCGCCGCCATCGCGTCGCTGCGCGGCTACGACATCAAGCAGCCCCAGATCCGCTCGGCGGTCCTCCTCACCCTCGTGGGCGCCGACGCCGACGACCTGCTCAAGAAGGCCGGGGTCGCCTCGACCGGTCGCCTCGCCAACCTCGCGGCCCAGCGGCTGCCCGGGCCGGCGATGATGGTGGTCAACAAGGCTGTGGGCTTCCGGCTGCTGTCCACCGCGGGCAGGAAGACGCTGACCCGGTTCGGCAAGGGCGTGCCGGTCGTCGGTGGAGTCATCGGCGCAGGGCTCGACGGCTACCTGCTCAAGAAGATCGCCGACCACGCCCGCCACGAGTTCCCCCCGCGCACGATGAAGTACTGACCGCGCGTCGTACCCGGGTGCGGCGACGGTCGTCCCGGGTGAGCTGGCTGGAACCGCCCGCGGGAATGCTGCGTCAGAACCAGTCGTTGGAGCACTGTTCGGGCCCACCCGCGGTGCCCGAGACGAGCAAGGAGCACGACATGTCCACCAAGGCCACCCGCCACGGCTCGCGGTGGGGTGCGTTCCGCACCCTCGCCACCGCCATCCGCGCCGCCACCCGTCCGGGCTCCCCGGCACTCGGTGAGCGGCTCACCAGCCTCCCGCGCCTGGTCCGGGCGACGTTCCGCGGCGAGTATGCCGGGACGACCAGGGGGCGCCTGCTGCTGCTCCTCGGCGCGGTCGCCTACGTCGTGTCACCCGTGGACGTGCTGCCGGAGGCGTTCCTCCCGCTGATCGGCCTCGCTGACGACGCGATGGTCGTCTCGTGGATCGCCGCCAGTGTCATCAACGAGACCGAGTCGTTCCTGCGCTGGGAGCGCACGTCGGCGCAGGCTGCCCCGGGGGCCGGTGCCGGTGCCGGTGCCGCGGACGCGGAGACGGTGACCGGCCACGTCGTGGGCTGACGCCCGCTCGTCTGAGGCGCCTGCGCGCCTCAGTCCACGCGGCGGCAGGGAGCCGTGAGGCCCGCTCGACGATCCCGTGCCCACCGGGCACGGGATCGTTTTTGTTCCAGCGCTTTCCACAGGGGCCATCGGCGCGCTGGCCACGCATCCACAGATCGGCGACGAGCCCTCGATGTGGCGTGACGGTCTCCCGGATCGTGTTGTGCATGAACACGATTCGACTCGGCAGCGCCGCTGAGCTGCTCGCAACCCTGCCCTACCAACTGGGCTACCACCCTCGCGACAGCATGGTCGTGGTCGAGCTCAAGGCACGCCGCCTCGGGCTGGTGGAGCGCATCGACCTGCCACCTCCGGCCCATGCGGCCGAGGCCGCCGCCCTGCTCGTCGAGCCGATGGTCCGCCACGGGGCCACCGCGGTCATCCTGATCGGCTACGAGACGCAGGTCGACGCTGCCGGGCCGCTGGTCGACGAGGTGCGCTGGGCGCTGGCCCGCGACGGGATCGCGGTCGTCGACACGCTGCTGGTGCGTGACGGCCGCTACTACAGCCTCGACTGCGATGCGGGGTGCTGCCCCGTCGAGGGTGCGCCCCTGCCAGACCCGTCACGGGTGTCCGCCGTCGCGGACCTCGTCGCCCAGGGGCGTGGCGTGCTGCCCGGTCGGGAGTCCGTGGTCGAGCTCGTGGCCGCCACACCACCGCTGTCCGAACGCGTTGATGCCGCGATCGCAGCGCTGGACCGCGGGCCTGCATCCGGCACGCAGGTGCGCCATGCAGGTGCGGCGTTCGGCCTGGGGCCGCCGGCTCCGTCGGGGGCGACCGAGCACGTCGACCAGAGCCGCATGGCCCGACGGCGGCATGCCCTCTCGCTCTGGGCCGTCGTGGGGGACCGGGCCGAGGCGACGACGACGCAGGACTTCCTGACGCCGGAGCAGGTGGCGGACCTCGTGGTGAGCCTGCGTGACCGCAGTCTGCGCGACATCCTCATCGCCTGGTGGTGTCCGGGGTCCCTCGCGCTGGAGGCGTTTCCCGGCGAGCTGGTCGACGAGGTGCGCGCTGCGTTTGCGGACGATCGCGGCCCGCGGCCCTTCCTCGTCCCGAGGCTGGCGTGGCTCGCGCGGGCCGTCGGCGACGAGCACGCCGCGCCGGTGCTGACCGTCCTCGCGAACGTCGCCCTGCACGGGGGCGACGGCACGCTCGCACGGGTCGCCCTCGACCGCGCGCTCGAGCAGAGTCCCGGCTACACGCTCGCCCGGCTCCTCGCGCGGATGCTCGACCTGGGGATCCGTCCGGACGACGTCCCCACCGACAGCTCGGCAGGCGACGACGGTCCCGAGGAGGTGGTGCCACTTCGGTCCGCCTGAGCTCGCGCCGCGGGGGACTCCTGTCCAGGCAGTCCAGTTGCCGGACGCAGGCTCGCGGGCAGCCCTCGACTCGTATCATGGGCTGAGGTCATGAGTTCCAGCGACAAGCCCCGGCTCGCTGGGCGGCAACCCTCCTCGCGGTGGGGTGCCCCGGGTGATGACACGGCCGGTCTGGGCGGCATGGATCCAGGCGGCAAGCGCGATGCCTCAGGAGACCTTCTGATGACGACCACCTCTCGTCCGCCGACCAGCAGCGGTGCGTGGCGTGATGACGACCCCGTGGGGGGACGGCAGTTCCTCGATCTCGGCGCGGTCGAGCTCGAGCGTGGCGGGGTGCTGCCGGGGGTGCGGCTGGCGTACGAGACGTGGGGCGAGCTGAACGCCGCCGCGGACAACGCGATCCTCGTCGAGCACGCCCTCACCGGCGACAGCCACGTCGTGGGCGAGGCCGGCCCCGGTCACCCGACGCCCGGGTGGTGGGACGGCCTGATCGGGCCGGGGCGTGCCCTCGACACCGAGCAGTACTTCGTGGTGGCCGCCAACGTCCTCGGGGGCTGTCAAGGCAGCACCGGCCCGTCGTCCAGTGCGCCCGACGGGACGCCGTGGGGGAGCCGGTTCCCGTTCATCACGGTGCGGGACCAGGTGCAGACCGAGGCGCTGCTCGCCGACGCCCTCGGCATCGCGCGGTGGCGGCTGGTCCTGGGTGGCTCGATGGGCGGGATGCGCGCCCTCGAGTGGGCCGTGACCCACCCCGCGCGCGTGGAGTGCGCGCTGGTCCTCGCGTCCACCGCATACGCCACTGCCGAGCAGATCGGCTGGTGCCAGGCCCAGCTGCTCGCCCTGCGCGGCGACCCCCACTTCCACGGGGGCGACTACTACGACGCCGAGTCCGGACCCGACGCGGGGCTGGGCATCGCCCGTCGCATCGCGCACGTGACCTACCGCAGCGAGCTCGAGCTCCACGAGCGGTTCGGGCGGCACGCCCAGGGCGAGGAGGACCCCCTGGGCGGCGGCGGACGGTACGCCGTCGAGTCCTACCTCGACCACCACGCCGGCAAGCTGGCTGGGCGCTTCGACGCCAACTCCTACATCGTCCTCACCGAGGCGATGAACTCCCACGACGTCGGCAGGGGCAGGGGAGGCGTGCCGGCCGCACTACGCCGAGTCACGGGCGACCTCGTCGTGGTGGCGGTCGACTCCGACCGTCTCTACCCGCCGCGGCTGTCCCGCGAGATCGTGGACGCGGTGCCCGGTGCCCGGCTGCACACGGTCCACTCCGACTACGGCCACGACGGTTTCCTCATCGAGGTCGACCAAGTGGCTGGCCTCGTCGAGCAAGTGCTGCACCCGCCTGCCTGACGGGGTGATTTCCGGTAGCGTCAACCACGCGGCACAGGTCGCGGACACCCGAGCAGGCTCGGGTCAGGTCGACGAACGAGGAGGTTCAGGTGGCCATCGTTGTGGGGTACGTGCCGACGAAAGAGGGTCGCGCCGCTCTGCGTCGCGCCGCGGACGAGTCGCTGTTGCGCAAGTCCAAGCTGATCGTCATCAACTCCCAGCGCGGGGGCCGCGACTACGACGGTGCCGAGGCGGAGCGGTTCGAGACCGAGCTCAACCGCATCCAGGGTGAGCTCGACGAGGTCGGCATCGAGCACGAGGTCCGCCAGCTGGTGCGCGGCAACGAGCCCGCCGAGGACCTCATCGCCGTGGCCGAGGAGGAGTCGGCCGACTTCATCGTCATCGGGCTGCGCCGTCGCACGCCGGTCGGCAAGCTGATCCTGGGCAGCAACGCCCAGCGCATCCTGCTCGACGCGTCCTGCCCGGTCCTGGCGGTCAAGGCCGACAGCTGACCCACCGCGCCGCTCGAATTCACGGCTCGATGCGGGGATTGCCGGGTTCTCGTTTTACAATGTCTCCTACGAGGTCTGGAAGCGCCCCCACGCCAACCGTCCTCGCGAATACTTCCGCCCCCTCACGCGTTGAACTGGCATAGGTTCCCCATGCCCGCGATCGTGTGCGCCGTGCCGCGAATCCGCGACGAAAGGTAGTCCGTGTCGCCTGTGTCAAAGAAGGCTGCGACCCCCGCAGGATCGTCGGCCTCATCCCTCCCGACCGAGTTCAGCCACCCCGCCCTCCAGAAGCTCATGAAGCAGGGTCGTACCAACGGCTCGGTCGACAGTGCGCAGCTCAAGGCCGCGCTCGAGGGTGCCCAGGTCGCTCCCAAGCGGATGAAGGCCGTGCTGCGCTCGCTCGACGAGCAGGGCATCCACGTGACCCTCGACACGGCCACGGCGACCCGTGCGGTGGCTGCCACCAGCACCCGCAAGACCGCCACCGCCAGCGCCAAGAAGGCCGCCGCGAAGACTGCCACCAAGACGGCCACCCCCAAGGCGACGGCCGCCAAGCCCACCGCCAAGGCAGCTGCGTCCAAGACCACCGCTTCCAAGGCCGACGGCGCCGCCAAGGCCACCACGACCAAGGCCGCCGCCCCGGCCACGAAGACGGCCGCGAAGAAGGCGACCACCACCAAGGCCGCAGCCAACGCGGCCGCCGCCGATGCGGACGCCTCCGCACCCAAGGCCACCAAGGCCGCCGCGAAGAAGGCCGCCACGAGCAAGGCCACCGCCGCTGACGCGCCCGGGGCCGGCGACGCCGTCGACGACGAGGCAGAGGACGCCGAGCCGACCGAGGTCGTCGAGTCCGAGCTCGAAGAGGTCGACGTCGAGGCCGAGGACTCCGAGGACGACGCCAAGAAGTCCGACGACGAGGACGAGGGCTCCGGCTTCGTCCTGCGCGACGACGACGAGGAGGACGCCCCGGTCCAGCAGGTCGTGACCGCCGGCGCCACCGCCGACCCGGTCAAGGACTACCTCAAGCAGATCGGCAAGGTCGCCCTGCTCAACGCCGAGCAGGAGGTCGAGCTCGCCAAGCGCATCGAGGCGGGCCTGTTCGCCGAGGAGCGGCTCAACTCCGGCGACAAGATCGAGATGAAGCTCAAGCGCGAGCTCTGGTGGATCGCCCAGGACGGCAAGAAGGCCAAGAACCACCTGCTCGAGGCCAACCTGCGTCTCGTGGTCTCCCTGGCCAAGCGTTACACCGGTCGCGGCATGCTGTTCCTCGACCTGATCCAGGAGGGCAACCTCGGACTCATCCGTGCGGTCGAGAAGTTCGACTACACCAAGGGCTACAAGTTCTCGACCTATGCGACGTGGTGGATCCGTCAGGCGATCACCCGCGCGATGGCGGACCAGGCCCGCACCATCCGCATCCCCGTGCACATGGTCGAGGTCATCAACAAGCTGGCCCGCGTCCAGCGCCAGATGCTGCAGGACCTCGGGCGCGAGCCCACCCCGGAGGAGCTCGCCAAGGAGCTCGACATGACCCCTGAGAAGGTCGTCGAGGTCCAGAAGTACGGCCGTGAGCCCATCTCCCTGCACACCCCGCTCGGCGAGGACGGTGACAGCGAGTTCGGTGACCTCATCGAGGACTCCGAGGCCGTGGTGCCGGCCGACGCGGTGAGCTTCACGCTGCTGCAGGAGCAGCTGCACTCGGTCCTCGACACGCTCTCCGAGCGCGAGGCCGGCGTGGTGTCGATGCGCTTCGGCCTGACCGACGGACAGCCCAAGACGCTCGACGAGATCGGCAAGGTCTATGGCGTGACCCGCGAGCGGATCCGCCAGATCGAGTCCAAGACCATGAGCAAGCTGCGGCACCCCTCGCGCAGCCAGGTGCTGCGCGACTACCTCGACTGACCTACGGCCGGTCGACCGGCACGCGACACGAGGAAGGGCCCCGAGACCTCTCGGGGCCCTTCCTCGTGTCCGCACGGCGCGCGGGCGGCACCTTCGTGTCCCGCACCGTCGGGTGCCGTCGGGTGCCGTCGGGTTTGGACCGTCGGGTCAGGCCCGCGGTCAGCGACCGCGGCCGTCGCGACGCTGCTCGCGGCGTTCGTCGAGTCGGTCCTGCAGGCGCTCCCACGGCTGGCGCAGGGCGCGCCCCAGGGCGCCACGACGTTCGCGCCACTCCGTGACGCCCTCGGCCGGCCACCACGTCGCCCGGAGCCGGTCCTTGCGGCGCCGCACACCCGACACCGCCTTGACCACCAGCTGGGTCTCCTCGCGGATGTCGGTGACCGTCGTGCCGGGCCGGGCATAGCGGGAGCGTTCCACGCCGTCGACGATGCGGCCGAGGGCCTGGTTCTGCTCGCCCTCGAGGTAGGCCTCGCGTTGGAAGAACCGGCCCGCCTGCCGTGGCGTGCTGCCCCGCGGCGGTATGACGCCGAGGTCGCCGATGCGCTCCACCATGGCCTGCCACTCCACCTCGACCCGGCGCGCGTCGTCGGGCGCCTCGCGCAGGCGACGCCGCAGGCGGCTGCGGGCCGCCAGGGGGACGGCGAGAGCGCCCATCAAGCCCACCAGCAGACCCAGCGCCAGCCACACGAGCGTGGTGCGGGTCTGGGGGCCGAGGTACCGGTCGAACAGGGACCGGTCGCCAGTGCCGGTGATGGCGCCCGCCGAGCCCGGGTCGTTGGCGCCGTCCCGGCTGGACCTCGTGGGCGTGCTGGTGGCGCCACCCGTCGACGTCGCCGTCTCGGAGTCGGATCCCGGAGTCGTCGGCGGCAGCGAGTACCCGGGGGCGATGGTGTTCTGCGTGCCGGACGGCGTCGGCTCGAAGCGCAGCCACCCCACCCCCTGGAAGTACAGCTCGGGCCACGCGTGGGCGTCGGAGGCCCGCACGGTGTAGCTGCCCTGGAGGAGGCTGCCCGGCAGGAAGCCGATCGCCAACCGTGCGGGGATGTCGGCGGCCCGGGCGAGCATCACCATGGCCGTGGCGAACTGCACGCAGTAGCCGACCTTCGTGCGCAGGAACAGCGAGATCGCGTCGGGCCGCTCGGCCTGTCCGAACTCGTTGGTCACGGTGTCGGGCAGCTGGAGGGAGTAGGAGAAGCCGCCGTCGGTCCGCAGGTACTTCTGGATGGCGCGGGCCGCCTCGATCCGATTGGCGTCCGTGGGGACGACCGTCGACACCGTCTCCGTGAGCAGCCGGGAGGACGCCGGGTCGACGAGCAGGTCCTCGCTGCGGACGCCGGCGGAGCCGCTGGCGACGGCCTGGTTGAGGGCCGCCTCCGAGGGGCGCAGCTGCAGGTAGCTGAACGAGTAGGTGCTCGCGGCCCGGTTGACCATGGCCACCGAGGTCTTGGCGTCGACCCCCCACGGCACGCGGTCGAGGTCACCCGAGACGACAGGGGTGGGGGCGGCGATCTGAGGTGCCTCGAGGCGGGAGTCGTCCACCGAGATGCGGTAGGTCTCGCGGGGCACGCTCGCGTCGAGGTCGGGCGGCAGGGGCACCGAGGTCCGCCGGCCGTAGGCGACGTCGGGACGGGTCGGCGTCCACTGGTCGTTGGCGTAGTTCTCGAGCACGGTGACCCGCAGCGGGGTCAGCGTCGGAGCGTTGGTGGTGTAGGTGAGGACGGGTGACTTGGACGGGTTGGACAGGCTCTTCTGCAGGTCCAGCGTGGTCTTCAGCCCGATCTGGCCGTCGCTGAACCCCGTGGCGTTGGCCGACCGACCCAGGCCGTCGATGAGGAACCGCGTGGGGAAGTGGGGGATCACCACGGGCAGCACGAGGGCCGTGACCAGACCGGCGACCCCGAGGGTGCGGCCCACGGCGGCATAGCCGTACGCGCCGTCGCGGTCGTCGTTCGCACGTCGGCCCGTGACGTTCATCGGCACCGTGGTGCTCCACCGTCGCAACGAGGCGATGCCCTGTCGGCCCAGCATGAGCATCCAGATCCCAGCGGCGGCGACGAAGTACACCGGGGGCAGCGATGAGCCGCTGTTGCTCGCCGACAGCAGGAAGGCGGTCAGCAGTGGCAGTCCCGCCATGGCGGGGGAGCGGCGCATCACGGCGAGGTGGTCGACGATGATGGCAGCGATCGCGATCGCCAGCCCGATGCCGAGGATGACACCGCGGCCGGTCGGGGCCGGCGCGGAGTAGTTCTGGATGGTCTGGCGAGCGTCGTAGAGCAGGAAGTTGAACGTCCGGAGCATGTCGTACGTGGGCAGCCCGTGCCACAGGTGACCTCTGCCGTAGAGGCCTCCCGAGGCCAGCACGACCCCGGTCAGCTGGGCGAGCACGACGAGCACCCAGCTCGTGGTCACCAGTCGCGCGAGCATCCCGCAGACCACCACGACGGCGATGATCGCCAGGGTCGGGCGAACCCACGTGGTGGGGGTGAAGAGGGTCGAGACCGGCCACGCCACGACGGCGGTCGCCAGACCGGCCAGGAGCGACTCCGGGACCCGAGCGCGGCTCATGCCACACCCACCCGGTGACCCGTGCCGGACAGGACCGCCCAGACAGCGTCAATGGTGTCGCCGGCCCCGACCACGGTGACGGTCCAGCCCGCACCGCGCAGGACCGGCACGCAGGGCAGTTCCTTGGTGCTGTGGCCGGGTCGGCGCCGGGTGGCGGTGAAGCCGTCCGGGTCGAGCACGATCGCCAGCGCCACGCCGCCCGGCTGGCGCAGCGAGGCGACCCGCCTGGCGACCTCCTCGTCGAGGTCGGTGACGACGGCCAGGACGAGGCCGCCCGAGGCCGTGACGGGGTGGGTGGACTGCAGGACGTCGGCGAACTGGTCGTCCGTGCCCGGCTCGGCCATCGCGAGGATGTCGAGCAACGGGTCGAGCTCCATCGCCATGGCCGTCTGGCTCTCCTCGGCGGACTCGTCGCAGACGAGGTGCACGGCATACCCCTGCTCGATGAGGTGGGCGGCCACGGAGGCGCACGCCGTGACGGCCCACTCGAACGAGCCCGAGCTGCCGGAGCCGGTGTGCCCGCGAGCCCGCGAGTCGAGGACGATCGCCGCGCGGCGACGCGCTGGGCGGTCCTCCTGGCGGACCATGAGGTCGCCGGTCTTGGCGGTGGCCGGCCAGTGGATGCGGCGCAGGTCGTCACCGTCGCGGTAGGCGCGGATCGACACGTCGTCCTCGCCGTGCAGGGCGACCATGTGGGGGATGGCGCCCTCGGCGCCGACGCCACTGCCCGGCGGACGGGCGCCGCCCAGCGGGACGATCTTGGGCAGGACCAGGACGTCGCTCGAGCCGGAGATGGCCGCGACGCGGGTGCTCAGCCCGAACGGGTCACGCAACCGGACACCCAGCGGGCCGAGGCGGTGCCGCCCGCGGACGTGCGAGCGCACCTGGTAGTGCACCTCCTGGCGGTCGCCGCGCCGCAGCCGGGGCACGACGAACCGTGGCCGGTCGCCGAGGGCGTAGTCGAGCTGTTCCTCGGCCATGAGCAACGGGCTCGTGCCACCGCCGGCGTTCTCGATGCTCAGCGTGACCAGCGACTGCTGGTCGACCTGGATGCGCCCGGGCACTGCGGTGCGTTCGAGTGAGAAGCGCAGGTCGTGACGCCGCATCAGCGCGCCGCTGAGCAGGGGGAGCGCGACGAGGAGCACGCCGATGCGGGTCAGGTCGGTGAAGCCGAGCCCGATGCCGCACAGCACCAGGGTGAGCCCCGCCGCGACGAACGCACGCCCGCGGGTGGTGAGGAGGTCTCGAAGCCTGCGCACGGGCCTGCCTCAGCGTCCGGAGGCCGGGACCGGCACCCGCCGCATGAGGTCCTGCAGCACCTCGCCCGTGCTGCGACGGGCCAGCTGGGTCTCGCCGGTGGGGATCATCCGGTGGGCGAGCACCGGCAGCACGATCGCCTGGACGTCGTCGGGCAGCACGTGGTCGCGGCCCTCGAGCGCGGCGTGCGCCCGCGACGCGCGGAGCAGGTGGAGCGTCGCGCGAGGTGACGCGCCCAGCCGCAGGGCCGAGCTCGACCGCGTAGCCGACGACAGGTCGACGACGTACTGCTTGATGGCGTCGCTGGTGAACACCGACCGGACGGCCTTGACCATGGCGCTGATGGTCGCGGCGTCCGTGACGGGGCTCAGTGTCTCCAGCGGCGACACCTGGCCGTGCGTGTCGAGCATCGCGACCTCGGCCCGGGCCGACGGGTAGCCGAGGGAGATCCGGGCCATGAACCGGTCGCGCTGCGCCTCGGGCAGGGGGTAGGTGCCCTCCATCTCGATGGGGTTCTGGGTCGCCATCACGATGAACGGCTTGGGGAGGTCGTAGGTCTGGCCGTCGACCGTGACCTGCCCCTCCTCCATGGACTCGAGCAGGGCGGACTGGGTCTTCGGCGAGGCGCGGTTGATCTCGTCGCCGACGACGACGTTCGCGAAGATCGCACCCGGACGGAACTCGAAGTCGCGCACGTCCTGGTTGAAGACGCTGACCCCGGTGATGTCGCTGGGCAGCAGGTCGGGGGTGAACTGCACGCGCCGCACCGAGCAGTCGATAGAGCGGGCGAGCGTCTTGGCGAGCATCGTCTTGCCGACGCCCGGCACGTCCTCGAGCAACAGGTGGCCCTCGGCGAGCAGCACCGTGATCGCGGTGTGCACCACGTCGGGCTTGCCCTCGATGACGGAGTTCATCGCCTTGGCCAGCCGGGCGGCGATCTCGGTCACCTCGGTGAGTGAGGCGGGGGAGCCGGCCGGCAGCGAGAGCAGGTGCTCGGCTGCGGCGCTCTGCTGTCCGCTCTGGGGGTTGGTGTGGTGCTGGACCTCGTCGCCGTGCCTGGCTTGCACTGTCTTCCCTTCCGTCGTCCCACTCCGCCACCGGGTCGCCGCACGGCCCCCCGCGGATGGTGGGTCGATCTTCCCCCACTTCGCACCACCGGGACAGGGGGTATGCCGTGTCGTGACCTCCCCGCGCAGCTCTCACGCCCTGCGCGGCACCGCGGGTGCGCGATCTCGCAGCGATCCCGCGCCGCTCGGCCGCCGTCGACACCCTGGCTGGCCCTCGTGGCGAAATCTCGCTCCACTTTGCACCACGGGGGTTGACCTGCGCAAACATGCCAACTACCCCGAGATTTCTGCCGAATGTGGTGTAAGGAGGGATGATGGTGGAGTAAAGTGGGGGAAACGAGAGGGTCGTGGGGCCCTTGGGTCGGCAGCAGGGGAGGTGGGCAGCGATGTTTCTCGGCACGCACACCCCCCGCCTCGACGACAAGGGGCGGCTCTTCCTCCCGGCCAAGTTCCGCGAGCGGATGGCCGACGGCCTGGTCGTGACCCGTGGCCAGGAGCGGTGCCTCTATGTCTTCCCCATGGACGAGTTCCTCAAGGTGACCCAGCAGATGCAGGCCGCCCCCACGACGAGCAAGCGCGTCCGCGACTTCACCCGTGTCTTCCTGTCCGGCGCCTCCGACGAGGTGCCCGACAAGCAGGGTCGGGTCACGATCCCGGCCACGCTGCGCGAGTACGCCGGCCTGTCCCGTGAGTGCACGGTCATCGGCGCCGGGTCACGGGTCGAGGTCTGGGACACCGCCGCCTGGACCGCCTACCTCGACTCGACCGAGCAGGGCTTCGCCGACCAGTCCGAGGAGGTGATCCCCGGACTGCTCTGAGGACACCGCCGCCCACGCATCGCCGCCGCCCGACAACGACCGACCACAGACCGACCGACCACAGACCGACCGACCACAGACCGACCGACCACAGACCGACCGACCACCGCAGGACCACGGAACCGGCCCTGCAGCCAGGTCTCCAGCCGCTTCGCATCCCGGGACGACTTCCCCCGTCCCGGGCCGCATCCCTTGGAGCGGATGGAGACCTGACCGCAGGACGGCCCGCCCAGCACCCCGAACCACCCGCCGAAGAACCACACCGCGAAGAACCACACGACGAAGAACCACACGACGAAGAACCGAAGCACCCGTCACCCAGCAGGGCCCAGCAGCAGGAGAGCACGATGAGCGCACGAGGAATGGCCGCCGACCGGCACGTTCCCGTCATGCGCGACCGCATCGTCGAGCTGCTCGCGCCGGCCCTCACCGCCCCCGGGTCGGTCTACGTCGACGGCACCCTCGGGATGGGTGGGCACGCCGAGGCGATCCTCCAGGCATGCCCCGAGGCCCACGTGGTCGGGATCGACCGCGACACCGAGGCCCTCGAGCTCGCCGCCCAGCGGCTGGGTGACTACTCGGGGCGCACCACGTTCGTGCACGCGGTCTACGACGAGGTCCCGGAGGCGTTGGCGCAGAACGGGATCGACCACGTCGAGGCTGCACTCTTCGACCTCGGTGTCTCGTCGCTCCAGCTCGACGAGGTGGACCGCGGCTTCTCCTACAGCCACGACGCACCCCTGGACATGCGGATGGACCAGGAGTCCGGCATCACCGCCGCCGAGGTCCTCAACACCTATGCCGCCGCGGACCTCGAGCGGGTCCTGCGCGAGTACGGCGAGGAGCGGTTCGCCCGCAAGATCGTCGGCGTCGTGGTCCGCGAGCGGGAGGTCGAGCCGTTCACGACCTCGGCCCGGCTCGTGGACCTGCTCAAGAAGACCGTGCCCGCCGCCTCGCAGAAGAGCGGGGGACACCCGGGCAAGCGGACCTTCCAGGCCCTGCGGATCGAGGTCAACGCCGAGCTCTCGGTCTGGGCGCGTGCCCTGCCGCGGGCGATCGACGCCCTGTCGGTCGGCGGCCGGGTCGCCGTCCTGTCGTACCACTCGCTCGAGGACCGGATCACCAAGCGGGTCCTGGCGCAAGGGTCCCGCAGCCGGGCCCCCGAGGGGCTCCCGGTCGAGCTGCCGGAGCACGCGGCATACCTGCGGTTGCTCACGCGCGGCGCCGAGGAGGCGAGCGCGCAGGAGCAGGCGAGCAACCCGAGGTCGGCGTCCGTGCGGCTGCGTGCCGCCGAGCGAACCCGGAGCACCACGACCAGCACCACCAGCACGACCACCCGCACGAGCACCACCACGAAGGGACCGCACCGATGAGCCAGCAGACCGCGACCGCAAGGGTCGCCGTTCGGGCGCCGTCGCGCCGGCAGGGCTCCCCGCAGCCCCTGCGCGTGGTGCCGGCAGCGGTGGGCCAGCCGGGCAACGGCCTCTTCGCCGCGCTGTGCATGCTGCTGCTGGTCGGGGGCCTGGTCTCGCTGCTCATGCTCAACACCGCCATGGCGGAGGGGTCCTTCACCCTCGACCGGCTGCAGAACACCTCCGGCGAGCTCGCCGACACCCAGGACGCCCTCACGCAGGCCATCGACGCCCAGCGCAGCCCGGGCAACCTCGCGAGCCGGGCCACCAAGCTCGGCATGGTGCCGGCCGACTCGGCCGCGTTCCTTCGACTGTCGGACGGCAAGGTCCTCGGCGTGGCGGCGGCGGCCACGAAGGACGGCGGCTTTACCGTGGTGACCGCCCCGCAGGCACCGTCGCTCGCGGCGGTGGCCAAGGACACGGGGCCCAGGACGACGGTGACCAAGAAGGGGGCAGTGACGACGACGACCGTGGTCGTGGCCAAGCCGGACGGGTCGGTCGTCACCACGGTCACGAGCGTCAACGCCGTCACCAAGACGACGACGAGCACCTCGACCACGAAGTCGCCGGTGAAGAAGGCCACCAAGCCGACCAAGGTCGCCAAGCCCAAGCCCACGAGCCCGAGCCCTGCGACGACCCCGGCGGACTGACCAGCCGCCGGACCCCGCACCGACCAGCCGACCCCGCACCGACACATGCCTGTGTCAACAGAGAGGTAACCGTGACGCAGACCCGAGGCCCACGCCCCGGACCGGCGCGTCAGCGACCCTCCGCGGAGGGGCAGCCCGGTGGCCGGCGCGCCCAGGAAGCCCCCACGAAGGCCCGCCCGGCAGCCAAGAGCGCGTCACCCAAGGGCACGGCCACCAGGAGCACAGCTACCAGGAGCACAGCTACCAAGGGCACCGCGGCCAAGAACTCGGCGGCCAAGAACTCGGCGGCCAAGAACTCGGCGCAGGGCACGGCAGCCAGGAATGCCCCGAGGGGCGGCGCGCCCAGGGGTGGCAACCCCAAGGGCGCCCCCACCGCCCAGCGCAGGCGACCGGC
>NZ_JBFUEO010000039.1:0-28167 GCF_056403935.1 Pedococcus sp. P2_E4
CGCCCCACCCCGGGGCGGGGCGCGGGCCCGCCCACGTCCGGGCCGGGACGCCCCACCCGGGGCCGCCCCACCGCATACCGGCTYGTATGGCGGTCCCACCGGATGGGGGGCGCGGTGCGGGTCGCTGACCTGCGGGGTAGGGTCGAAGACGCACCTGAACATCCGTCTCGCAGAAGGGATCTTCATGCTCTCCCGCATCTTCCGCACCACCGAGGTCAGCGCCCACTGCGACCTGCCCTGTGGTGTCTACGACCCCGCCCAGGCCCGCATCGAGGCCGAGTCCATCAAGGCGATCATCGCCAAGGTCGCCGACAACGACGACCCCGACTTCCGCACCCGCGCGGTGGTCATCAAGGAGCAGCGGTCCGAGCTCGTCAAGCACCACCTGTGGGTGCTGTGGACCGACTACTTCAAGGCCCCGCACTTCGAGAAGTACCCCGACCTGCACACCTTGTTCAACGAGGCCACCAAGCTGGCCGGGGCATCGGGCACCAAGGGCGAGTTCGACGCCGCGAAGGCCGACGAGCTGCTCGCCAAGATCGCCGAGATCGACAAGATCTTCAAGGAGACCAAGGCCGCCTGAGGCCCGCTCCAGCCGCACGCCCGTCCCGCACCGCGGGGCGGGCGTCCGTCGTCTCGCGGCCCGGGCGCAGGGCCGCCACCTGCGGGTTGGTGCTGAAGTGACACCTGTTCGTTCCCACAGTTACCCATGAGTCGGGCATATCGTACGCACTGGCTGCCGTACCGCAGCCGCTCAATTCTCCTCTGGAGGTCACGGTGAGTCTCGACAGCGACGTCGACCACGACACAGTCCCCCCTGCCAACAAAGGCCTGCTGGCCGTTGCCGGCGTCCTGCTCGCCCTCCCCCTGGTGGCGCTGGCATGGGTGGGCAGCTACGCCCGCAAGGACCCCGAGCTGTGGGGTTTCCCGTTCTTCATCTGGTACCAGTTCCTGTGGGTCTTCCTCTGCTCGGGGCTGACGTACACGGCCTACAAGCTCGTGCTCCGCGCGCGCCCGCACCGGCCGATGCCCGGCCACCGCGACGATGAGACCCGCCGCCGCGACGAGGAGGCCGGACGATGACCGCGCTCGCACCCCTGGTGACCGACAAGAGCGTCAACGGGGTCGCCCTGACCGTCCTCATCCTGCTGTTCGCCCTCGTGACCGGCATGGGCTTCTGGGCCACCCGGTGGCGCAAGGCCGACAGCATGGAGTCGCTCGACGAGTGGGGCCTCGGCGGCCGGCGCTTCGGCACCTGGGTCACCTGGTTCCTCCTCGGCGGCGACCTCTACACCGCCTACACCTTCGTCGCGGTCCCCGCGGCGATGTTCGCAACCGGTGCCGTGGCCGGGTTCTTCGCGGTCCCCTACACGATCGTGCTCTACCCGATCATCTTCATCTTCATGGCCCGCCTGTGGTCGGTCAGCCACCGCCACGGCTACGTGACGCCGGCCGACTTCGTCCGCGGGCGCTACGGCTCCCGTGGGCTGTCGCTCGCGGTGGCGGTCACCGGCATCCTCGCGACCATGCCCTACATCGCGCTGCAGCTGGTCGGCATCCAGGCCGTCCTCGAGGTCGCCGGCGTCGGTGGCGAGAGCCTGCTCGCCCGCGACCTCCCGCTGTTCATCGCCTTCGCGCTGCTGGCGGCCTACACCTACTCCAGCGGACTGCGTGCACCCGCGGTCATCGCGTTCGTCAAGGACGCCCTGATCTACCTGGTCATCATCGTCGCCGTGATCTACCTGCCGTCCAAGTTCGGCGGCTGGGACGCGATCTTCGGTGCGGCCGAGACCAAGATGGCTGCCGCCAACCCCGTCGACGGCAAGCCCAACGGTGCGTTCATCCCCTCGCAGCAACAGTTCGTCGCCTACGCCACCCTGGCGTTCGGGTCGGCGCTGGCGCTGTTCATGTACCCGCACTCCATCACGGCGACCCTGTCGAGCTCGAGCCGCAACACGATCCGGCGCAACGCCTCGATCCTGCCCGCCTACTCCTTCGTGCTCGGCCTCCTGGCCCTGCTCGGCTGGGTGGCGATCGCGGCCAAGACCAAGCCGATCGGCCTCGACGGCAAGCCGAACGCCCAGCTCGTGATCCCCCAGCTGTTCGAGGACTCCTTCCCGAGCTGGTTCGCGGGCGTCGCCTTCGCGGCGGTGGCGATCGGTGCCCTCGTCCCCGCGGCGATCATGTCGATCGCAGCGGCGAACACCTTCACCCGCAACATCTACAGGGAGTGGCTCAAGCCCGACGCGACCCATGCGCAGGAAGCCAAGGTCGGCAAGCTGGTCTCCCTGCTCGTCAAGGCGTTCGCCCTGGTCTTCGTGCTGACCCTGGACAAGCAGAACGCGATCAACTTCCAGCTCCTGGGTGGCATCTGGATCCTGCAGACCCTCCCGAGCATCGTGTTCGGCCTCTACACGCGCTGGTTCCACCGCTGGGCCCTGCTGGCCGGCTGGGCCGTGGGCATGGCGTACGGCACCTGGGCAGCATGGGGCGTGGCCAACCCGCGCAGCAAGGTCGCGCACTTCGGTGGGTCGCTCGACCCGATCCCGGTGCTGGGCGACCTGGGCTACATCGCGATGACGGCCTTCGTCATCAACCTCGTCGTCGCCGTGGCCCTGACCCTGGTCCTGCGGGCCATGAAGGTCGACGCTGGTCGCGACGAGACGATCCGGGGCGACTACTTCGCCGACGCGGGAGACCCCCGGGTCGAGAAGAACATCTCGATGGACGCCCACCTCACCACCGGCACGCCCTGACGGAGGGCGTTCCACCACTGCAGGCCGGGTGGTGTCGGGGTCAGCCCCGGCACCACCCGGTTCCTGTGTGTGCCCACGACGAGCGTGTCCGTATGCAGCGGGAGCGCCTCCCGGGGGACGGCGCTGGTCAGGACATGGAGGCGAACGCGCGCCGGCGCCGCTGCAGCACCCGGGACAGGGACTCGACGACCCGCGGGTCGTACTCGTAGCCGAGGCCGAGGTGGATGCGTTCCATCGCCCGGTCGTCGTTCTCACCCAGTGCGCCGGCCATGTCGTCGTAGGCGTTGGTGACCTTGATGATGCGGCTGGCCATCGGCAGGTCCTGGCCGAACTCGCGCACCTGGCGGTAGGGCACGGTCTGCGCCTCGAGGATCTGGGCGACGGTGTCGAGCACACCGGTGGTGCGCACGATCTCGGCTCCGTCGTGGGCGATCCGCTGCTGGTCCGCGGGCGCCGCCATGACGGTGGCCCCCTCGGGGATGGGCTCACGCAGGGCGACCTGACCCAGGTCGTGCAGCAGCGCTGCATACTCCAGGTCCGTGAGGTCGCGCTGACCCATGCCCAGGTCGCGCCCGACCGCGACCGCGAGCGAGGAGACACGCTGGGCGTGGTTGAGGGTCGTGTAGCCCGCCCGGTCCGTCAGGGACGAGAGCGCACCGATCGTCTGCCGGTAGGTCACCCGGATCGCGGCGTAGCGCTGGACCGCGAAGTAGGTCAGGACCAGCGGGAAGAGGAACAGCGGCAGCGCGGCCACGCCGATGGCGAACTCGGCGAGCGCGATCAGTGCGCCCGAGGTGACCAGCGCGGTGGCGAGGCCGAGGTTGGAGCGCAGCTCGTCGATGACGGCCGGGAGCAGGGGGGCCTGGTCCTCACCGGCGCGCGCCAGCGCCTCCACGGTGAGCTCGACCAGCATCGCGACGGCCCCGACGGCCACCATGACCACGCCGACGAGCCAGCGGCGCGAGACCCACTCGGTCTGCCACTCGACCAGCGAGCGACCGCTGAAGTCGATGCTGCGGTAGAGCAGGGGCGCGACGGCCGCGCACGCCACGTGGGCGGAGGTCTGCCGCAGGGAGACGGTGGATCCGGCGACGCGGGAGATCGCACTGCGCACCACCATGGCCACGGTGATGGTCGCCGTGACGAGCGCCGCGCCGGCCGGAGCGCCGGACTCGGTGGGCAGCACCGTCAGGGCCAGGCCCAGCGCCGCCGCCGACGACATCGGTGCGGTCTCTCGGCCGGTGAGGATGCGCAGGCGCGCTGCCTCGCCGGCGACGATGGCGATGAAGAAGAGACCGAGGACGACCAGGGTGCCCGAGGGCAGGTGGGCCAGCTGGCCGGACCCGGCGACGACGGACCAGACGACGACCACGGTCGCCGCGATGGAGATGAGCCATCCCAGGTCGAAGGTCAGGCGGCGCAGCAGGGTCACCGTGCCTCCATCCCGTTGATGGCGAACTGGCGGCCGGGGTGACCCAGGCGAGCGCGCAGGTCGGGTCGCTCGGCGAGGTGGTCGGACGCCTCGAGCTCGTCGTGGTCGAGTGCGACCCCGGCCGTGGCGAGCTGGTCGGGGGTCCGCTCGGTGGTGCTCCAGTCGTGCCTGGCCAGTACGCGGCCGAGCGCCTCGACCACGGCGGGGTCGAACTGGGTGCCCGCCCGCTCCGTGACCAGGCGGCGCGCCTCGTCGACGGCCACCGCGGGACGGTAGACGCGGTCGGTGGTCAGGCAGTCGAAGCTGTCGGCCACGGCGACGATGCGCGCGAAGAGCGGGATCGCCTCACCGACCAGACCCTCGGGGTAGCCCCGCCCGTCGAACCTCTCGTGGTGGTAGGCGATGCCGTCGACCGCGCCCGCGAGGAAGTCGATGTCGGCCACGAGGGCCACCCCACCCTCGGCGTGACCGGCGAGCACGACGATCTCGTCGTCGGACAGGTCGCGGCGCGGGCGCAGCAGGGGCGTCGGGACGGCCACCTTGCCGATGTCGTGCAACATCCCCGCGACCCGGACGTCCTGGATCTCGCGGTGGCCGAGGCCCATGACCTCGGCCAGCCACTCGGACAGGCGCGCCACCCGCTCGCTGTGGCCGGCGTTGTGCGGGTCCTTGGTCTCGACGGCGGACACCAGGGCCCGCAGGGTGCGCTCGTGTGCCCGGACCTCGTCGCCGTACTGGACGAAGGCCCAGCGGGCCACGAAGAGCGGTGCGAGGACGAGGACGGCGCTGAACCAGCCCACCTTGGCGGGGATCCACAGCACGACGAACAGGAAGCCGATGAGGCCGTACCCCACATAGGCCAGGCCGGTCGTGCTGAGCAGCTTCCACGCCTGCATCCGCAGGGGGACACCGCCGGCGACGCGCAGGATGAGGGCGAGGGTCAGGGCGTTGGTCAGGCACTGGGCGACATCGGCGAGGATCAGCGGGATCCCGACGTGCACGATGAGCGCCCAAGGGCCGGTCATTCCCTCGCCGCGCTCGGCCCCGCCGGTCACGGCGTACACCAGCGCGCCGATGGTGGCGATGCAGGTGAACATCCCGAAGTTGAAGATCCGGACGATGACGCGCTCGCGTCCGAGGTGGACCACGGTCGACATCAGGCCGACGATGCCGGCTCCCACCGGCCCGAGGACCACAGCGGCTGTCAGCATGATGATGCTGGCGAACGAGAACTGGACGCGTGCTCCGACATCCGTCTCGCGGAAGACCCAGCTCGCCACTCCGAGGAGCGTGAGGACCACCAGGGCGGCCCAGTCCGTCGGGGGACCCGTCCAGACCCAGCTGACGACCAGGAGCGCCACGGCCAGAAGGCAGACCGCACTGACCGTGATCAGCGTCGGCAGGCTCGAGATCCGGCCCGGCGCCTCTCGCGTCGCAGGCTTGTCAGCACTCACAGACGAAATCTAGTCCGTCGAGCGAGGCTGTGCCGCGTGCTCGGGCTTACGGGTCAGGTGTGGCGTCAACCGATCAGGTGCCCCAGCCCCACGCCTTGGTGGTGTCGACGACCTTGGCCGGACGCTGGTCTGCGCTCCACACCAGGGTGTCTTCGCGGAGGATGGACTCGAAGATGGTGGTGATGGCCTTCATGGCGGATACTCCTTCTGTCCGATGGGAGGGGTCAACCGTTCGGCCACATCGGACTGACTGTTGCTCCGAATCGTCAGGGGTGCGATTCGGCTGCAGCACTATGATGCCGTCTGATCTGCGACTTTCTCGAAGTTAGACTTCTTCTTGACCAACTCTTGAAGTTCAGTTCGAGGTGGTCTGCCCCGGAATGTTCGCTGATTGGGCCCCTCGTGTGCCCCGCCACCAGGTCCAGGCCACCTCACGTGTTGTGCGAGAATGTCCGATGGACCGGGCGCCCCTGGAGCGCCACATCACCAGCGACGGAGTGACACCCATGAGCAAGCGCGCCCGCAAGCGCCGCTCGCGCAAGGGCAACGCGGCCAACCACGGCCGCAAGCCCAACGCCTGAGCCAGCGCCACGACGCACAGCGCAAGGGCGCGAAACGGTCATCACGACCGTTTCGCGCCCTTTCGCTTTCCCCCGTGCGCGGCAGAGCTCACCGTGTGCGGCAGAGCTCGGCCGCGTGCGGCAGAGATCAGCCGTGCGCCCACCCGCAGGCGGGGGGTGCCGGGTGGCGACCACCCGGCATACGGCTCACTCGCTGAGCGTCACCCGCAGGGTGGTGATGCGCGCCATGATCTGGGTGCGCAGCTCGACCGGGGCCTCCTCGCAGGCACACGACCGCTTGACGAGGGCCTTGAGCGCCTGGTCGAGGTCGTACTGCTGCAGGCACGGCCCGCACGCGTCGAGGTGGTGCTTGATCTTCACGGTGTCGTCGACGGTCATCTCGCCGTCGAGGTACTCGTAGACCCGGTGCAGGACCTCCGAGCAGTCCGCGTCGGCCGCTTCGCCGTGTCCGCAGCTCATGAGTCCGCCCCCTGGGTCGCGAAGCCGCGCTCGGCGGCGTACTCGGTCAGCAGCTCACGCAGCTGGCGCCGGCCACGGTGCAACCGCGACATGACGGTGCCGATGGGGGTGTCCATGATCTCTGCGATCTCCTTGTAGGCGAAACCTTCGACGTCGGCGAGGTAGACGGCCATGCGGAAGTCCTCGGGGAGGTCCTGCAGGGCACGCTTGACCTCGGTGTCGGGCAGGTGGTCGAGCGCCTCGGTCTCGGCCGACCGCAGACCGGTCGAGGAGTGCGACTCGGCGCGGGCGAGCTGGTAGTCCTCGATCTCGGCCGCGTCCGACTGCAGGGGCTCACGCTGCCGCTTGCGGTACGTGTTGATGTAGGTGTTCGTGAGGATGCGGTACATCCACGCCTTGAAGTTGGTGCCCGGGCGGTACTGGTGGAACGCCGCGAACGCCTTGGCGTAGGTCTCCTGGACGAGGTCCTCGGCATCGGCCGGGTTGCGCGTCGTGCGCAGGGCAGCCGAGTACAGCTGGTCCAGCAACGGCATCGCCTCGCGCTCGAAGCGGGCGTGCCGGTCGGAGGTGGACTCGGTCTGGACGTCCACGGTGTGGTCTGCGGGGGGTTCCACCACGTCGCCTGCGGTCAGGTCCACGGACTCACGGGTGTCGAATGCGGGGGTGTCAGTCATCGCCCTCCAGCCTAGCCCGGTGGACGCCGGCCGGGGCGCGGTGAGAACTGGCACAGGCGGGCCTCCTTTCACGGGGTGTCTCACCGTGGTTCAACCACGTCAACCGCGGGGTCATTCCCAGCCGATACCGTGGGGCGCATGCCCGCCAAGACCAAGGACTCCGGCTCGTCGTTCGTCGAGCTGCTCGCCGAGCAGGTGCGACACGAGTTCACCGCCAGCCAGCAGTACATCGCCATCGCCGTGTGGTTCGACGGTCACGACCTGCCCCGCCTGGCGACGCACTTCTACCAGCAGAGCGTCGAGGAGCGGAACCACGCGATGATGATGGTCCAGTACATGCTCGACCGTGACTGGCCGCTCACGGTCCCCGGCGTCGACGAGGTGCGCAACGAGTTCGCCAAGCCCACCTCCCCCATCGAGGTGGCCCTCCAGCAGGA
This sequence comes from Pedococcus sp. P2_E4, assembly GCF_056403935.1. Taxonomy (NCBI): domain Bacteria; kingdom Bacillati; phylum Actinomycetota; class Actinomycetes; order Micrococcales; family Intrasporangiaceae; genus Pedococcus; species Pedococcus sp. P2_E4. The sequence goes on from NZ_JBFUEO010000039.1 coordinate 7,794, forward strand.
GCGGGGCGTGACCGCCCAGATCGAGGCGCTGTTCCGCGCCGCGCGCAGCGAGGGCGACGTCCTGGGTGAGCAGTTCATGCTGTGGTTCCTCAAGGAGCAGGTCGAGGAGGTCGCGGCGATGAGCACCCTGCTGACCATCGCCGAGCGAGCCGGCGAGGACTGGTTCCAGATCGAGGACCACCTGGCCCGCGAGTCCATCGGCGACGGTGGCAAGGACGCCTCGGCCCCGGCCGCCGCGGGTGGCGCCCTCTAGTCCAGCGTCGCCACGAAGGCCCGCGCCGCCGCCACCAGGGGCGCGGTGTCCCTCACGGTGTGCTCTCCGCGCACCGCGGTGACGTATGCCGGGTCGGGCAGCTCCGCGCGCACCTCACCTGGCGTGCCGAAGGGGTCACGGTCGCCCTGCACGACGTGCAGCGCGATGTCGTGCGCCAGGGGCTCGCGCAGCTCGGCCGCCCGCGACACCTCGGGCTTGCCCGGCGGGTGCAGGGGGAACGCGAGGCAGAGCACGGCGCGCGCACCGAGGAGGTGCGCCGTGCGGCACGAGACCCGCGCGCCGTTGCTCTTGCCGGAGAGGACGAGCCGGCCCGGCAGCCTGCCGCGCCCCGAGGTGAGGGCCTCGACGACCGGCAGGTAGGCCTCGTCCTGTGGCACGGGTCGCGGTGGGGTGCGTCGCCCCGCAACACCCCAGGCCTGCTGGACCAGGGCCACGGCCCAGCCGGCGTCGACCAGCCCTGCCCGCACGGCGAGCAGGTCGCGACCCTCGACCCCGCCGCTGGCACCGTGCGTCAGGACGACGGTGCCGGAGGCGTTCGGCGGACGCCAGACCTCAGCCCGCGCTGGCCCAAGCGGAGTCGCGATGTCCCGGGTGCGACGGGTCGTCACGCGGGGTTCTCCGCGCCCTGGACCGGCGGGGCCGGCGGTGCGTCGCTGCCCCCGATGATCTCGCCGGTCATCGGGTCGACCACGCCGTCGAGCTGGTCGGCCCCCACCGGCTCGACCAGCGCAGGACCGTTGCTGCGGTTGGACGACACGGCGGTCGAGACGGGGTACGCCTCGAACCGGCCGGGCTGCGTGAACGCCAGGAGCCGCCCGACCTCGGCGACGTCGCGCACGTCGGGGTCGAGCCACGTCGCCCAGTCGCCCCGCTCGAGGACGAGGGGCTGGCGGTCGTGGATGCGGTCGAGCCCCGGCTCGGCCTCGGTGGTGATGATCGTGAACGTGGTGAGCCAGGCCTCGGGGTCGTCGTTGTCGGCGATCTCGCGGTCGCGCCAGAACTCGTAGAGCCCCGCGAAGGCCACGACGTCGCCGTCGGCCCGGTGCATGAAGAACGGCTGCTTGCGGGGGTTGCCCTTCGTGTCGGTCGCCACCGGCGACTTCTGCCACTCGTACCACCCCTGCGCCGGGACGAGGCAGCGGCGCGACACGGCCGCCTTGGCGAAGGCCCCCTTCTCGAGCACGGACTCGGCACGGGCGTTGATCATCCGCATCCCCGTCCTCACGTCCTTGGCCCAGCTGGGGACCAGGCCCCACGTGAGCAGGCGCAGCTGCCGCTCGGAAGCCGGCCCACCGGCATACGCCTCGCTCGTCTGGTCCCTCGGCACCCGGGAGAGGACGACGGGCGCCTGCTTGCTGGGGGCCAGGTTGTAGTCCGGGGTGCCGGGCGGTGGCGACTGGGGACTCTTGAGGATGCTGCGCGCTGGCTCGAGCGTGCGATCGGAGTCGACCTCGAACTCCTCGACCAGCTCGTCGGGGTTGGCGGTGGCTGCGTAACGGCCGCACATGTCGCCAGCCTACGGTCCGCGGGAGCCAGCAGGTGGTGAGCAGGGTGCGCGGCGAGGCACGGCACCGAATACGGTAGGACAGTGAGACACCCGGCGCGGCCACCCGTGCCGACCAGCACCATCGCCGTCACCAGGAGCGACCCATGACCCTCGTCCGCCGCGTGGCACGTCCCCTGCTCGCCGCGATCTTCGTCGTCCAGGGCCTCGAGCAACTGCGCCATCCGTCTGCGCTGAAGCCCAAGGTCGCTCCCTTCGCCGCACGGCTCGCCCCGCTGGGCCTGCCCGACGACCCCGAGCTGCTGGTGCGGGCCAACGGAGCGACGATGGTGGGCGGCGGAGCGCTGCTCGCGACAGGCCACCTCCCCCGGCTGGCCTCGGTGGCGCTGGTGGGCACGATGGTGCCGACGACCTACGTGGGCCACGCGTTCTGGGCCGAGACCGACCCGGCCATCCGGCGCACGCAGCGGATCTCGTTCCTCAAGAACCTCGGTCTCATCGGGGGCCTCCTGCTGGCGGCCGTCGACACCGAGGGCAAGCCGGGGGTCGCCTACCGCCTCGGCATGGCCGGTGACGCCGCCAAGCGCACCGCGCGCACGACCCGCCGCGAGGCCCGCCACGCGACCCGCGCAGCCCGTCGCGAGGCCAAGCTCGCCGCGTCCCAGGCGCACGATGCCCTCACCTGACCATCACGGCGCCCTGCCCGCTGACCGCGCCCCGGCTCCCTCTCCCCCGGTCGCGTCCGCTCCGTCTGGCTCGGCCCCGTCTGGCTCGGCTCCGTCTGGCTCGGCCCCGTCTGGCTCGGCTCCGTCTGGCTCGGCCCCGTCTGGCTCGGCTCCGTCCGGCTCGGCCCAGTCTGGCTCGGCCCCGTCCGGCTCGGCCCCGTCCACGGGCGACTGGACGCCGCCCCCGGCCGTGGCTCCGCTGGACGCCGAGGTCCTGTTGCCCGGCAGCAAGTCGCTCACCAACCGCTACCTCGTGCTCGCCGCCCTCGCCGGCACCATGTCCCGGCTCCGCGCGCCGTTGCGGTCGCGCGACACCCTGCTGATGGCGCAGGCGCTGCGCACCCTGGGCGCCACGATCGAGGACAGCACCTCCGACGGCCTGGGGTCGGCCGACTGGATCGTGACCCCCGCGACGCTGCGCGGCGGGGGGCGCATCGACTGCGGCCTCGCCGGGACGGTCATGCGGTTCCTTCCCCCGGTGGCCGCCCTGTGTGACGGCCCCGTCGAGTTCGACGGCGACGCCCAGGCGCGCGTGCGGCCGATGGGTCCGGTCCTGCAGTCCCTGCGCGCCCTGGGCGTCCAGGTCGATGACGGCGGACGCGGCACCCTGCCGTTCACCGTGCACGGCACCGGCCGGGTGCCCGGCGGCTCCGTCACCCTCGACGCATCCTCCTCGTCGCAGTTCATCTCCGCGCTGCTGCTCACGGGCGCGCGGTTCGACGACGGCGTCACCGTGCACCACGTCGGTCAGCCGGTCCCGTCCGAGCCGCACCTCGAGATGACCGTCGAGACGCTGCGCGATGCCGGCGCCATCGTCGACGACGCGGAGCCGGACACCTGGCGGGTCGAGCCCTCGGAGCTCGGTGGGCTGGACGTCCACGTCGAGCCGGACCTCTCGAACGCCGCCCCCTTCCTCGCCGCCGCCCTCGTGACCGGCGGGCGGGTGACCGTGCCCGGCTGGCCCCAGCACACGACCCAGGCCGGTGACGCGATCCGCGACATCCTCGACGCCATGGGCGCCGACGTGACGCTCGCTCGCGAGGGCCTCACCGTCGCGGGCTCGGCGAGCAGCGGGGCGCCCGGCACCGGCGAGGTCAACGGCATCGACGTCGACCTGCACGACGCCAGCGAGCTGACCCCCGTGGTCGCTGCCGTGGCAGCCCTCGCCGACTCGCCCTCCGTCATCCGTGGTGTCGCCCACATCCGGGGCCACGAGACCGACCGCCTCGCCGCCCTCGCCCGCGAGCTCTCGGCGCTCGGCGCCTCGGTGACCGAGACCGACGACGGTCTGCGCATCCAGCCGAAGCCCTTGCATGCCGGCACGTTCCACACGTACTCGGACCACCGCATGGTCATGGCGGCCGCGGTGCTCAGCCTGCGCGTGCCCGGGCTCGTCGTCGAGGACGCGGGCACGGTCGCCAAGACGCTGCCCGAGTTCACCACCCTGTGGGAGCAGATGCTGACCGCCTCCGCGACAGCCCGCTCCGGCACCGACCGCCCCGTGAGCGGGCCGCGCTGATGGGTCGGCAGGCGTCCGACTACGACGAGAGCGACGTCCGCATCCGGCCCAGCCGCCGCGGCTCGCGCCCGAGGTCCAAGGACCGCCCCGCGCACGACGACGCCGTCGCAGGCTTCGTCATCGGGGTCGACCGCGGCCGCTACACGGTTCTCGTGGCCAAGGGTGTGGGCGGTCGCGGAATGCCCGAGCGCATCGTCCTCGCGATGAAGGCCCGCGAGCTCGGGCGCAAGGGCATCGTCGTCGGCGACGAGGTCGGTCTCGTGGGCGACACCTCCGGCAACCCCGACGGACTGGCCCGCATCGTCAAGCAGTCGCCCCGCAGGTCGGTGCTGCGCCGCACCGCCGACGACACGGACCCGGTGGAGCGCATCATCGTCGCGAACGCCGACCAGCTCGTCATCGTCACCGCGCTCGCCAACCCCGAGCCGCGCCCGCGCATGGTCGACCGCTGCCTCGTCGCGGCCTACGACGCTGGTCTGCGACCCCTCCTGGTGCTGACCAAGTCCGACCTGCAGGACGCCGGTCCCTTCCTCGAGAACTACGCGCCGCTCGACGTGCCCCACGTGGTGACGTCGAGTGTCGACGACTTCTCGGGGCTGGAGTCCCTCCACGAACGCCTCACCGGGCGGGTCAGCGTCTTCATCGGCCACTCCGGCGTCGGCAAGTCCACCCTCGTCAACGGGCTGGTGCCGGACGCCGGCCGCGCGGTCGGTGTCGTCAACGACGTCACGGGGCGTGGGCGGCACACGTCGACCTCGGCCGTGGCGCTGCGCCTGCCGGGGGGCGACGGCTGGGTCATCGACACCCCCGGCGTGCGCTCGTTCGGCCTGGCCCACGTCGACCTCGAGCGGATCATCGTCCACTTCCCCGACCTCGAGCCCGGCACCGCCCAGTGCCCCCGGGGCTGCAGCCACGACGAGGAGGAGTGTGCCCTCGACGCGTGGGTGGCCTCAGGTCAGGCCGGTCCGGCCGGCACCTCGCGGCTGGAGTCGCTGCGCAGGTTGCTGAGGGCGCGCTCGGGCGACGCCGACTGACCGTCGGCACCCAGCCGCCCCTCACTGCGCCCGTCACTGCGCCCGTCACTGCGCCCGTCACTGCGCCCGTCACTGCGCCCCCTGCTGTCGTCCGCCGCGCGGCCCGCTCCTCGCCCGTGGCCCGCTCCCGGAGCTCGGAACAGGTCGCGAGCGTGCCACGACAGCCACCAGCCCAGCAACGGCATCCCCACCAACGCGGCGACCTGCACCCGCAGCGGCGCGGACAACATGGTGTCCTCGTCGAGCCGCAGGTCCCGCCACAGGAGCACGGGCACCACGAACACCGCGAGCCAGGCCACCCGGCGTGCCACGACCGAGCGGCGCGCCAGGAGGACGCCGGCCACCAGGGACCCCGGCAGGAACAGCGCCCCCTGGCCCGCGAAGAGCAGCAGGGCCGGCACCGCCGACACCAGCCACCATGCGCTGCGTCCCTGTCGGCGGGTCTCGGCCGCGAACCCCACACACAGCCCGAAGACCGTCGCGAGGAGCACGATGAACACGGTCCCGGTCCAGGAGAACTCCGGCTCCGTGGACACCAGCCGCATCCAGACCCTCGCGAGCACGCCCCACGCCGCCCCGAGGGCAGTGCCCACGAGAGCGGCGCGGAGCAGCGCGTGCCGGGAGCTCGTCATCACCACTCCACGGGCAGGCACGCGAGTCGGTCCCCGGCGGTGCCGTCTGCTGCGGTCGGCTTGGCATGGATGACCACCGAACGCGCGCCCGCCACGGGTGCCCAGTCGACGCGCGCCATGCTCTGGGCGTTGCCGCCGTCGTTGATGGTCACGTCGAGCCAGATCTCGGTCTCGTTGCTCACGACCCGCGGCGAGGTGGAGTGGTTGTAGTGCCCCAGCGCGGACGAGCCGCTGCCCGCCACGCAGGGCCCGAGGTGCAGGTGCGCGCCGAAGGTCTGTCCGGCGACCGCCGGGTCGACGCCGTGCACCACGAAGACGGCCTGGGTGGAGTCGTCGCCCACGAGCGTGAGCTTGGCACTGGCGTGGTCGAACGGCCCTGCCGTCGCGGGTGCGAAGTCGCGCAGGTCGCTCTTGAAGTTGAAGGCCGCGCCCACGGCCGGGGCGACCGCCGCGCCCACGACCGCGACCGCCGCACACGCGGCTGCGGTGGCAGACCTCCGCCAAAGAGGTGATGACTGGGTGTGATCCATGATGCTCTCCTTGCCCTGTGGAGCAGTGGTGTTGACACCTCACCGACGCGACACCACGACGCCTCGGGTGACAGAAGATCTCACCGAAATTCCTTGTCACCCAACGGCTCTGCTCGTTCGTCTGTGGAGGTGATGGAGTCTGTGGGCGTACTGGAGAGCGGAGCAGGGGAAGCGTCGGGCGTCGAGGGCGCCGACGCCCTCGTGGCTGCGCTCTTCGCGGCGGAGGCGACCAGGCTGGTGTCGCTCGCCAGGTTCTTCGTCGACGACCGCACCGCCGCGGAGGACCTCGTCCAGGAGGCGTTCATCCGGCTCTCCCGCAGCGCCCACCGGATCCGGGACCCCGAGCGTGCCGCCGCCTACCTGCGTTCCATCGTCATCAACCTCGCCCGCGACCACAACCGTCGCGGGCTGGTCTCGCTGCGGCACCGGCCACCTGCCGTCCTCGACGAGCCGTCCGCCGAGGAGACCGCCGCCGCCCGCGAGTCGCGCTCCGAGGTGGTGCAGGCACTGCGCCAGCTGCCCCACCGACAGCGCGACTGCCTCGTCCTGCGCTACTACCTCGACCTGCCCGTCGAGCAGATCGCCACGACGCTGGGCATCTCCCCCAACTCGGTCAAGACCCATCTGCAACGGGGCATGCGTGCCCTGGCCAGCACCCTGGAGGTGAAGCGATGAGCGCGCTCGAGGATCGCCTGCACGAGGCCCTCGCCAGCGAAGGACGCCGCGCCGAGCCCTCCCCCGACCTGTTCGCCCGGGTCGTGGCCTCCATTGACGACGACCGCGCCCGTCGCCGACGGCTGGGCTGGACGGTTGCCCTCTGGCTCACCGGGACCGCGGCCGCGGTGGTCGGCCTCATGACCCTCACTCCGAGAGACGAGAAAGGACTGCACATGCCCTGGTGGATCCTCGAGGTGGGCACCAACCTCGCGCTGCTGGCGATCGCCCTATGGCTCGGCCCGTTCATCAAGCGCTTCGGCCGTGCCTACGCGGCTGACGTCTTCCACGACAACCCGCTCACCGGCAAGAGCTACATCGTGCTCACGGACATCGTCTACTACCTGATCTTCGCCGCGTACATCCTCTTCAGCCTGCACGTGGCACCGCAGGGCAGCTGGAAGAACGACCTCACGGGTCTGGTCACGGCGGAGCAGGTGACGTTCGAGCTCGGGCGGCTCGGCGGCATACTGCTCATCATCGGCATCCTGCACGGGCTCAACATCGTGCTGATGCCACTGCTCGGACGCATCTTCTCGCTCAACCGCCGGTTGCCCGACCGGTCCTGATCGGGGCGGTGTGCCGCCCCTGGTCGTGAGGCTGCGCCACGCCCGCTTCGACGCGACGGTGCCGCCCTCCCCTGGGAGGGCGGCACCGTCGGTGTCGAGACCTGTCGGTCAGGCGTCGGCCGGCTGCGGCGAGCCGTCGTCGACGTCCGTCAGGTCGACCGTCTCGATGATCTCGCGCGGGGACGCGAAGTGGCAGGCCGACAGGTGCTCACCGGCGCCGTCAGGACGCAGCTCGAGCAGCGGGATGTCGGTCTTGCACTTGTCCTGCGCCTTCCAGCACCGGGTGTGGAACCGGCACCCGGACGGCGGGTTGGCCGGCGAGGGAACGTCACCCTTGAGGACGATCTGCTCACGCTTGTCGCGCAGCGTCGGGTCGGGGACCGGGACCGCCGAGAGCAGCGCCTGGGTGTACGGGTGGGTGGGACGGCCGTAGATCTCGTCCTCGTCGCCCAGCTCGGCCATCTTGCCGAGGTACATCACGCCGACACGGTCGGAGATGTGACGCACCACGGACAGGTCGTGGGCGATGAAGATGTAGGAGAGCCCGAGCTCGTCCTGCAGCTTCTCCATGAGGTTGACGACCTGGGCCTGCACCGAGACGTCGAGCGCGGAGACCGGCTCGTCGCAGATCAGCACCTTGGGGTTGAGCGCGATACCACGCGCGATGCCGATGCGCTGTCGCTGACCACCGGAGAACTGGTGGGGGAAGCGGTTGATGTGCTCGGGGTTGAGGCCGACCAGGTCGAGGAGCTCCTGCACCCGCTTGCGGCGGCCCTTCTTGGGCACCACCGACGGGTGGATGTCGAAGGGCTCGCCGACGATGTCGCCGACCGTCTTGCGCGGGTTGAGCGAGGTGTACGGGTCCTGGAACACGATCTGGATGTCCCGGCGCAGCTTGCGCATGGCCTTGCCGCGCTGGGTGTACATGTCGATGCCGTCGAACATCAAAGAGCCCGACGTCGGCTCCTCGAGCCGCATGAGCAGGCGACCCAGCGTGGACTTGCCACACCCGGACTCGCCCACGATGCCCAGCGTCTCGCCCTTGTTGAGCTCGAAGCTGACGCCGTCGACGGCCTTGACTTGACCCACCGTCCGACGCAGGACGCCGCCCTTGATCGGGTAGTACTTGACCAGGTCGGTCGCGGTCAGAATGGCCTCAGCCATTGAGGACCTCCTCGGCAAAGTGGCAGGCGGACTCGCGACCCGGGGCGACCTCTCGCAGCGGGGGACGATCCTCACGGCAGATGTTCTCGGCGTACTTGCACCGCGGGTTGAACGCGCAGCCCGGGGGGATCCGGGTGAGGTTCGGCGGCAGGCCGCCGATGGCGGACAGCTGCTGGCCCTTCTGGTCGAGGCGGGGGATCGACTCGAGCAGACCCTTGGTGTAAGGGTGCGCCGGCTTGCGGTAGAGCTCGTAGACGTCGGCCCGCTCGACGATCCGACCGGCATACATCACCGCGATCTTGTCGGCGACGTCGGCGACCACGCCGAGGTCGTGCGTGATGAGGATGAGCCCCATCTGGCGCTCCTCCTGGAGCTCCTGGAGCAGCTGCATGATCTGCGCCTGCACCGTCACGTCGAGCGCGGTGGTCGGCTCGTCGGCGATGAGCACCGCCGGGTCGAGGGCGATCGCCATGGCGATCATGATGCGCTGGCGCATGCCACCGGAGAACTGGTGGGGATAGGCCTTGACGCGCTCCTTGGCCGCAGGGATCTGCACCCGCTGCATGAGCTTGACCGCACGGTCCAGGGCATCGGACTTGTTCAAGCCACGGTGCACCCGGAACATCTCGGCGATCTGCCAGCCGACCGGGAACACCGGGTTGAGCGAGGACAGTGCGTCCTGGAACACCATGGAGAGCTCGGGACCGCGGGTCTTGCGGCGCTCCTCCTCGGGCATCGTCAGCAGGTCCTTGCCGCAGTAGCGGATCTGACCTCCGGGGATGACCGCGGGCGGCATGTCGAGGATGCCCATGATCGCCTGCGCGGTCACGGACTTGCCGGACCCCGACTCGCCCAGGATGGCCAGCGTCTCGCCCTCGTGGAGGTCGAAGTTCACGCCGTTGATCGCCTTGGCGACACCCTCGGCGGTGTGGAACTCGACGCGGAGGTCCTCCACCTCGAGCAACAGTCCGTCGACAGGCTTGTAGGGGCTGTCAGGCGAGGTCTTCGCCGTCTTCTTGTCAGTAGTCGTCGTCATCTGTGGATGTCTCCTGCCTCAGCGCGACTTCGGGTCGAAGGCGTCGCGCACCGCGTCGCCCAGCATGATGAAAGCCAGCACTGCAAGGCTCAGGAACAGGCTCGGGAACAACAGGATCCACGGCGCGGTCCTGATCAGGCCCAGCGAGTCGGAGATCGCAACACCCCAGGAGATCGCCGGGGGGACGAGGCCGATGCCGAGGAAGGACAGCGAGGCCTCGGCCGCGATGTACGCACCGAGGCTGATCGTGGACACGACCATCACCGGTGCGATGGCGTTGGGGATGATGTGGGAACGGATGATCCGCCAGGGGCTCGCTCCCAGCGCGCGTGCCGCCTGCACGTAGTCGTTCGGCTTGACCTGGAGCACCGCACCGCGCATGAGGCGGGCGACGCCCGGCCAGCCCAGGATCGACAGGGCGATGACGACCTTGAACACCACGGAGAAGTAGCCCGAGTTGATGTTGTTGGGGAAGGTTGCCATGAAGAGGATCGTGCCCAGCAGGAACGGGATGGCGAAGAAGATGTCTGTCAGCCGCATGATCAGCGCATCCCAGAAACCACCGAAGTAGGCGGCCAGGGTGCCCGTCACGAGGCCCACCAGGGCAGTGAGGACGGTCGTGAACAGGCCGACGATGATCGAGGCCCGGGCGCCGTAGATGGTGCGGGCGTAGACGTCGTAGCCCTGCAGGTCCCGACCGAACCACTGGTCGGCGCTGGGGGGCGTGCTGCCGAGCTTGAGGATGGCGCGGTTGGGATCGGTCCTGGTGAACACCTGCGGGAAGACCGCCATGGTGACGAACACCGCGATGAGGGCCAGCGCCACCCAGAACATCCAGCTGCGGCGCAGCTGGCCCCAGGCTTCGGACGTGAGTGAGCGAGCGGCCTCGTGGTGGGTGTCAGGGGCCGCGGTGATGCTCGGGTCGACCTGTGCCGAAGTGGTGACGTCAGTCATGGCTGATCCTCGGGTCGAGCACGCCGTAGAGGAGATCGACGAGCAGGTTCATGAACAGGTAGACGATGACGAGCACGGTGACGGCGCCGACGACTGCCACACCGTCCTTGAGGGCGATGCTCTGGAAGATGTAGCCACCGACACCGCGGATGTTGAAGATTCGCTCGGTGATGATGGCGCCGCCCAGCAGGGCTCCGAAGTCGGCACCGATGTAGGTCACGACTGGGATCAGGGAGTTGCGCAGGGTGTGCAGGCCGATCGTGCGCGTCCTCGTCAGGCCCTTGGCCACTGCGGTGCGGACGTAGTCGGCACGCAGGTTCTCGGCCAGGTTGGTGCGCGTCAGCCGCGCGATGTAGGCCAGCGAGAGCGTGCCGAGGACCATGCCGGGGAGCAGGAGCTCGTACCAGCTCGCCTGGGCGGAGACCGTGACCGGGAAGAGGTGCAGCTTGAGGCCGAGGAACGTCTGTGCGACCGATCCGATGACGAACAGCGGGATCGAGATCACGACCAGGGTCGTGAGCAGCACGAGGTTGTCGGCGAACTTGCCCTTGCGGATACCGGCCATCACACCGGCCAGGATGCCCAACACCGTCTCGAACAGGATGGCGATGATGGCCAGGCGCATGGTGATCGGGTAGCGCTTGACCAGCTCGTCCTTGACCTCGGTCCCGTTGTACGTGGTGCCGAAGTCGCCCTGGCTCAGCTTGATCATGAACTTGCCGTACTGGACGGGCAGCGGGTCGTTGAGGTTGTGCTCGTCCTTGAACTTGGCCACGAAGGCCGGCGGGCAAGGCCGCTCACCACATTTGTTCTGGGTGGGGTCACCCGGAAGGGCGAACACCATCGCGTAGATCAGGAAGGTTGCTCCCAGAATGACCGGGATCATCTGCAGCAACCGCCTGAGGATGTACTTCGTCACGAGTCCTCCTCGTCAGAACAGGGGCGTGGGACGACTGCTTTGTGCCGACCCTATCCCCTTGTCCGCCAGCCGCTCACTCGTCGGTCGGACCAGTTCGGCGGCAATTGTCGGACACACCGAACGGCTCGCCGCAAGTTGTCGGCCGGCGAGCCGTCGGTACGTCGGGGGTGTCGCTGAGCGACATCGAGGGGGTGGTCCGGGTTGTCGTGATCACACGACCCCGGACCACCACCTCGACTACATCACTTGACCGTGACGCTGGTGAGGTCCACCGTGCCGAACGGGGTGATCTTGACGTTGGAGACCTTCTCGCTCCAGCCCGCAATGACCTTGCCGTACCACATCGGCAGGACCGGCAGGTCGGCCTTCAGCAGGGCCTCGGCCTCCTGGTACTTGGCGTTGGCGTCGTCCAGCGACGATGCGGCAGCGGCCTCGGTGAGCAGCTTGTCGAAGGCCGGGTTGGAGTAGTGGCTGTCGTTCGAGCCAGCACCCGTGCCGTACAGCGGCGCGAGGAAGTTCTCGATCGACGGGTAGTCCATCTGCCAACCGGTGCGGAACATGCCCTTCATCTTCTCGTCCGTGATCTGGCCACGGAAGGTCGAGAACTCGGTCACACCGACGGCAACAGCGTCGACGCCCAGGTTCTCCTTGAGCATGTTGGCGACGGCCTCGGTCCAGGCCTTGTGGTCACCGTTGACGTTGTAGGACAGCGTCATCTTGCCCTTGTAGCCGCCGGCCTCGTCGAAGAGTGCCTTGGCCTTGGCCGGGTCGAACTTGCAGTACTCGCCACAGGCGTCAGCCTTGTAGCCGTCCACGACCGGGGAGACCCAGCCGGTGGCGGGCTCCTTGGTGCCGGCGAAGATCTGCTTGATCAGCGTGTCGCGGTCGATCGCCATGGAGATGGCCGCACGCAGCTTCGGGTTCGAGTAGGTCTTGTCGGCCTTCGGGGACGGGAAGGCGATCGACTGGAACGTACCGACAGCCTTCTCGGCCGTGCGGTCGGGCAGGTCCGACTTGTACTTCTCACCCGGGAGCGCGGAGGACGGAACCTGGCTCTGGATGTCGGTCTGGCCGGCCTGGACGTCCTTGTAGGCAGCCTCGGCGTCGGTGTAGATCTTGAAGTTGATCTTGTCGGCCTTGCCGGCGAACTTGCCACCGTAGTTCGGGTCCTTCTCGACGACCATCGAGGTGCCCTGCTCGTACGAGACGAACTTGTACGGACCCGCACCGATCGGCTTCTTGCCGAAGGCCTCGCCGTTGTCAGCGAAGAAGGAGTCCGGGAGCGGCGCGAAGGCGGTGTAGCCCAGGCGGACCGGCAGGTTGGAGACCTTCTCGGAGGTCTTGATGGTGAAGGTGTAGTCGTCGACGACCTTCAGACCCGACAGGGTCTTGGCCTTCGGGGGCTGGCCCTTGCAGTCCGGGTCCCCGGCCTTGGGGTCGTTCTCGCCCGTGCCCTGGTCCTTGGCGAAGGTGCCGCAGTCCATGTCGGCCGCGCCCTCGATGGGGTCGAAGAAGTAGGAGTTCAGCGTGCCGTTCTCGCCATTGCGGTTCCAGTTCCACGCGTCGACGAAGTTCTTGGCCTTGACCTCGGTGCCGTCCTGGAACTTGCGGCCCTTGTTGAGGGTGACCGTGAAGTTCTGGTTGTCGGAGGACTCGATCTTCGAGGCGAGGTCCATCTCGGGAGCAGCGGTCTCGGGGTTGTAGTGAACGGCCTTGGCCAGGATGGTGTCGAGGAAGTCGCCACCACAGGTCTCGTTGGTGTTCGCCGGGATGAACGGGTTCTGCGGCGTGCAACCGGCGTAGCTGATCTCGCCACCGGAGGCGCCGGACGAGGCTGAAGGCGACTTCTCGCCGGAGTCGGAGCAAGCGCTCGCCAGCAGACCCACTGCGGCGATGGCGGCGACGGTAGCCGCCTTGCGAGCAGTAACTCGCATGTAGTCCTCCTACTTAGGGGTCAGCCGTCCGTTGTGGACGGTTTCGGTCCGGGCTGTGCACCAGTTGGAGCGCAGCCCTGTAACGCCAAGGGCGTCGTGTTGTGGCACCCATGAAAGAGCACCTACTGCGTAAAGGCGACTACCAGAGCCAACCCGAGACAAAAACGTGATCGTCCCGCCGCCGTCCTGAGAGCAGATCTTCGCCCGGAGTCGCTTTTGGTGCAGTTTKCCTGCATTCACCCGGATCCACCCGGCGCAGCGACCGGTCGTGGCGGTGCGCCGCGCCGGGCTCGCGACGGGCTAGCGTGGGCAGGTGCCCTCCTATGACGACGACCTGCGCCTTGCCCATGTCCTGGCGGACGCGGTCGAGCGGATCACGATGGCCCGGTTCCGCGCCGAGGACCTCACCGTGGAGTCCAAGCCCGACCTGACCCTCGTGAGCGATGCGGACAAGTCGGCCGAGGAGCTCGTGCGCGCCCAGCTCAAGCGCACGAGGCCTCGGGACGCCGTCGAGGGCGAGGAGTTCGAGACCACCGGCCACGGCCCACGTCGCTGGGTCATCGACCCGATCGACGGCACCCACAACTTCGTGCGTGGCGTCCCCGCCTGGGCGACGTTGATCTCGTTGGTGGACAACGAGACTCCGGTTATCGGACTCGTCGCCGCCCCGGCCCTCGGCCGGCGCTGGTGGGCGGCCAACGGCTCCGGGGCGTGGTCCGGTCGCTCGCTCGCCGCCGCCAAGCGCATCCACGTCTCCAAGGTCAGCCGTCTCGAGGACGCGTCGCTGTCCTACTCGGACCTCAAGGGCTGGCGCGACCTCGACCGCCACGACGAGTTCCTCGACCTCGCCGAGAGCTGCTGGCGCACGAGGGCGTTCGGCGACTTCTGGTCGTACATGCTCGTCGCCGAGGGCGCGGTCGACATCGCAGCCGAGCCGGAGCTGGCGATCCACGACATGGCAGCCCTCGTCCCCATCGTCACCGAGGCCGGCGGGCGGTTCACCTCCCTCGCCGGCACGGACGGCCCGTGGGGCGGCAACGCGGTCGCGACGAACGGTCTGCTCCACGACGCGGTCCTGGAGCGGATCGGCACGGACGCGCGCGCGACGCGCTGAGCCGCTCTCAGGCGGGGACGACCGCCACGGGCCCGGCACCCAGCTCACGGATGCCCTCGGCATACGCGCTGGCATCGCCGACCACCACGATGGTCCACTCCCCCGTGACCCAGCGCGCGTAGGCAGCGGTCAACGCCTCCGCGTCGAGGTCCTGCATCTCGCGCAGCGTCCGGGTGGTGAAGTCCGTCGTGAGTCCCTCGAAGGCCATGTTCGCGGCCTCGTCCGCCACGGCGTCGGCAGTGGCGAAGCGACCCGGGGCCGTCTTGGCCATGTAGTCGACGCCGGCGCGGATCTCGTCCGGGGAGAACCCCTTTCGCGCGTCGCCGAGGATCTCGAGCAGCAACGAGACTGACTCGACCGTGGCATCGGCGCGCACCGACCCGGAGGTGAGGAAGAGCCCGCCGACCCTGCGCGGGCGAAAGCCCGACCGGATGCCGTAGGTATAGCCCTTCTCCTCGCGCAGGACCGCGTCGACGCGCGCGTTGGGCGAGCCCCCGACGACGAAGGACAGGACGGGGTATGCCGCCCAGCCGCCCTCGGCTCGCCGGTCCGGACCCGTCCAGCCCACCATCAGCTCGCTCTGGACCGAGCCGGGGCGGTCCACGAGGACGACCCGCGCGGCGTCGGCGGCCCTGCGGGCCGCGACGGGCGGCGTCGGGTCGGCCTGCCGCGGGTTGACCCACTCCCCCACTGTCCGGCTCACCAGGTCGAGCACGTCGACGCCGTGCAGGTCGCCCGCGACCACGACTGAGGCGCCTCGGGGGCCGACGAACCGGGCGTGGAAGTCCACGATGTCCTGACGGGTCATCGCACGCACGGACTCGGTGGTGCCTGCCGAGGGTCGCGCAGCCCGGTCGCCGGAGTCGAAGTGGGTCGCGATGAACTCCCGCGCGGCCCTCGGGCCCGCCATGGCACGTTCCTGCTCGATCTCGGCCAGGCGGGTCTTGACCATGCGGTCGACCTCGGACTGCGGGAACACCGGCTCGGCCAGGACCTGCCGCAACAGGTCGAGGGCCTCGGGGAGCCGCCCCTGGGCGACATCGATGGCGACGCCGAGGCCGTTGTCGCTGACGGTCGCGCCCAGGCCGATTCCCTTGCGCTCCAACAGCTCTGCGAACTCCTCGGGGGTGTGCTCGGCCGTGCCCTCGTCGAGGAGCCGCGACATCATCGTGGCCACGCCCTCGACGGCGGGTGGCTCGACGGCGAGGCCGAAGGGAATCACCGTGCGCACCGAGACGACGTACTGGCCGGGGATGTCGTAGACCACGAGCTCGACACCGTTGGCCAACGTGTGGCGGGTCGGCTCGGGGAAGGCCCACGGCTCGGGCGGGAGCACCTCGGGACGCGCGGGGCCCTCTCCCGACACCGGGGTCACGCCGGCACCGGCACTCATGCGGCGTCCTCCTCGGCCTCGACCAGGTGGGCGACGACGGCCCGGCTCTCGGGTCGCAGCCACCGCTCGGCGGCAGCGCGCACCTGCTCGGCCGTGACCGCCCGCAGCCGGTCGAGGAAGGTGTTGACGAACTGGGCGTCCCCGTGGAGGAGGGCGTGCTGGCTGATGAGGTCGGCACGCTCCTCCTGGCTGGCCAGGGCCGAGAGCCAGGAGCGCTCGGACTGGGCCATCGCCGACTCCATCTCGACCTCGGTCGGGCCGTGTTCGACGAACCGCTGGAGCTCCTCGACGACGGCCTGCTCGAGGGCGCTGGGGTCGTGCCCTTCGGCGACGTCGACCACGAAGAAGCCGAGCGAGACACCGTCGACGAAGCCCATCGAGTGGCCCTGCACGGCGTTGGCCGACTGCTCGCGGCGGACCAGCCGCTGGGTGAGCCGGGACGTCGCCAGCCCGGCGACGGCGTCGATCGCCAGGGAGGCCGCGAAGTACTCGTCGGTGTTGTCGACGGGCAGCCGGAACGCGATGTGCAGCCGGTCGTTGGGCACGGCGCCGACACGCTCGACCCGCACCGGTGACGCCAGCGGCGCCAGCGGCATGGCCGACTCGCGGGGCGGGTCGGCACTGGCCGGCAGCGGGCCGAAGTACCGCTCTGCGGCAGCGAACCCGTCCTCGGGCGACAGGTCACCGACCAGCGTGAGCACGCTGTTGTTGGGCCCGTAGAAGCGCCGGAAGAACGCATGGACGTCCTCGAGGCTGGCCGCGTCGAGGTCCTCCATCGACCCGATCGTCGGGTGGTGGTAGGGGTGCCCCTCGGGGAACACCGCCGCATAGACCTCGATCAGGGCGTTGCCGTACGGCACGTTGTCGTAGCGCTGGCGCTTCTCCTCCTTGACGACGTCCCGCTGGTTGTCGAGGTTGTCCTGGGTCACGGCGTCGAGGAGGTAGCCGTGACGGTCGGCCTCCATCCAGAGCGCCAGCTCGTAGGCGCCCTTGGGAACCGTCTCGAAGTAGTTGGTGCGGTCGAACCACGTCGTCGCGTTGAGCCGGCCGCCCTCGGCCATCAGCCGCGTGAAGTGCTCACCGCTGGCAATGTGCCGCGACCCCTGGAACATCAGGTGCTCGAACAGGTGCGCCAGACCCGTGCGCCCGGGCGCCTCGTGCCGGGAGCCGACGTTGACCCACAGGTTGACGGTCACGACGGGCACGCTGGCGTCGGGCGAGACGACGACGCGCAGCCCGTTGGCCAGCGTCCGCTCGTGGATGGGGTAGTCCAGGGGCATGGCGACACCCTATGGGTTCGGCTACAGGGTTCGGCCGGCTTCCTCGCGAGCCTGGACGACCGACTGCGTGGGCGGTCGCCTGTCGCCGGCCACTCGCGGCAGCGAGGGGTTGTAGCCCTCGCCGAGCTGCTCGATCGCGGTGCGGGCAAACACCTGCTGCTCGGTGACCGTGCGCTCGGACCTGCCGCGGCCGAGGAAGCTGACGGTCCAGTGCAGGAGGGTCGTGAGCCGGTGCTTGAACCCGATGATGTAGACCAGGTGCACCGCCAGCCAGAGCAGCCAGGCGACGAAGCCGGTGAACCTCAGGTTGCCGATCGAGGCGACCGCGCTGAACCTCGAGATCGTGGCCATCGAGCCCTTGTCGTGGTACTCGAAGGGACCCTTGGCGGGCTTGCCGGCGAGTCGGCGCCGGATCTGGTCGGCCGCGTACCGGGCACCCTGGATCGCCACCTGCGCCACTCCCGGGTAGCCCTTGAGTGATGCCATGTCGCCCACGACGAAGACCTCGGGGTGCCCCGGCAGCGTCAGGTCGTCGTTGACCTMGACCCGGCCAGCCCGGTCGATCGGCGCCCCCGACTGCTCCGCCAGCTGGGCCCCGAGCTCGGACGCCTGCACGCCGGCAGCCCACACCTTGCACACCGACTCGATGCGTCGCACCGACCCGTCGGACTCGCGGACGTCGATGCCCGTGGCGTCGACGCCCACGACCATCGCGCCGAGCTGCACCTCGACGCCGAGGTCCTTGAGCTTGTCCGTGGCCTTGGCTCCCAGCCGGTCGCCGAACGCCCCGAGCACGGTCGGCGCGGCGTCGAGCAGGATGATCCGCGCCTTGCGGGTGTCGATGTTGCGGAAGTCGCGAGGCAGCGTCCGTCGCGACAGCTCGGCGATCTGCCCGGCCATCTCCACGCCGGTGGGGCCCGCTCCGACCACGACGAAGGTCATGAGCCGGTCGATCTCCTTGGGCGTGCTGGCGAGCTCGGCCCACTCGAACGCGCCGAAGATGCGGCCTCGCAGTTCGAGGGCGTCGTCGATCGACTTCATGCCCGGTGCGTACTGGGCGAACTGGTCGTTGCCGAAGTAGGACTGACCGGCACCCGCGGCGACCAGCAACGTGTCGTAGGGCGTCACCGTCTCGCGGTCGAGCACCCGTGAGGTGACGGTCCTCGCCTCGAGGTCGATGGAGGTGACCGTGCCGAGCAGCACCTGCGCATTCCTCTGGCGGGCGAGCACCTCGCG
The DNA here is from genome assembly GCF_056403935.1 of Pedococcus sp. P2_E4. Classification (NCBI taxonomy): domain Bacteria; kingdom Bacillati; phylum Actinomycetota; class Actinomycetes; order Micrococcales; family Intrasporangiaceae; genus Pedococcus; species Pedococcus sp. P2_E4. The sequence continues at coordinate 26,325 of NZ_JBFUEO010000039.1, forward strand.
CGTGGCCGGGGCGATCTCGCCCTCGGAGAGGATCCCGGTCGCCACCTGGTAGAGCAGCGGCTGGAAGAGGTGGTGCGTGGTCTTGGCGATCAGCGTCACGTCGACGTCGGCGCGCTTGAGCGCCTGCGTCCCGAACAGTCCTCCGAACCCCGAGCCGATCACGACGACGCGGTGACGGGCACCTGCGGCCTGGTGCGACGACATCCGAACCCACTCCTGTCAAAGGCAGAGGACGGCCAGCCCCCGCAAACGTGGGTCTGCCGTCCTCGGTGACGTCCTGCTCTCGTGCAACCAGCCTAGCGCCGGGTGTATGCCGTGCACGCGCCGTCCACGCGTCGGATGCGACGCGGATCACCTCGGTTGCTCAGAACAGCCGGTGTGCCTCGTCCGCCGGCGGCTCCTCGAGGGCCAGCAGGAACCGCTTGCGGTCGAGGCCGCCGGCATAGCCCACGAGACTGCCGTCGGAACCGATCACCCGGTGGCACGGCACGACGATGCTGATGGGGTTGCGGCCGTTGGCGGCTCCGACCGCCTGGCTGAGGTTGACGTCGCCGAGGGCCCGAGCCAGGTCGCCGTAGCTGCGGGTCTGGCCGTACGGGATCTCGCGCAGCAGGGCCCAGACGCGCCGCTGGAATGCGTCGCCCACCTGAGCAAGCGGGAGCGTGAACTCGGTGCGCTCGCCGGCGAAGTACTCGTCGAGCTGCCGTACTGCCTCGGCCAGCCCCGCGTCGTCGCGGTCGCCGAGGTCCTGGTCGGGGAGCCGTTGGCCGGCCCGCCGCGCCCGCAGCTGCATGGAGGGCAGCTGCGGGGAGGGCAGCTGCGGGGAGGAGAGCTGCGGGGATGGCAGCTGCATGGAGATGGCAGCGATGGCGCCGTCCTCGGCCACGATGGTGAGCTCGCCGATGGGGGTCGCCATGACAGTGTGCGTCCTCACGACGCCATTGTCCGATGCGCCACCGACACGCGGCCTCCGGAGGTCACCGACTCGCGGCTTGGGGAGGAATTTCGGCGCGTCACCGGCTCTCAGTCCCGCGGTGGGACGAGCGCCGCACTGACGCGGTCGGCATACTCGCGCGCCTCCTGCTCGGAGGCGTACTTGGTGCGCGGCCAGAAGAACCCGCGCAACCCGTCCCCCTTGGTGCGGGGCACGACGTGCACGTGCAGGTGCGGGACCGACTGCGAGACCACGTTGTTGACGGCCACGAAGGACCCCTGCGCACCCAACCCGGCCACGACCGCGCTCGAGACGCGCTGGGCGGCACCCATGAGGGTGGGGAGCAGCTCCGGCGGCAGGTCGGCGAGCGTGTCGACGTGGATCTTGGGCACGAGCAACACGTGGCCCTTGAAGACTGGCCGGGTGTCGAGGAAGCCGAGGGTGAACGGCTCGTCGAGCACGACGGTGGCGGGCACGGCGCCGTCGACGATGCGGCAGAAGAGGCAGTCCACGGCCGGACTCTAGCTCCGAGCCGCACCGCGAGGCACCACGGGCGCTCCGAGCCCCGAAGCAGCCTGCACGCCGACCCCCGCGAGCCAGCACGCGCACCCCAAACCCCCGCACCAGCCTGCGCGCCAACCCCCCGCGAGGCACCACGCGCGCCAACCGCGCGTGCCAACCGCGCCACCGCGCGCGCCAAGCCCGCGAGGCAGCACGCGCGCCCCAACCCACGCCCCATGCTGCGCGCTAAGCCTGCGAGGCACCACGCGCGCCCCAACCCCGCCCCAGGCTGCGCGCCAACCCCCGATCGCGCCAACCCCCGAGCGCGCCAACCCTGCGCGCGCCAACCCTGCGCGCGCCAACCCCGCGCGCTGGCTCGTTGGGGCGACACCGCATGGGCAGCTGTGT